>NZ_JBDJNE010000005.1:0-216414 GCF_039674265.1 Brucella sp. TWI559 | reverse complement strand
AAACGCCGCTTGAACCACCAGGCCAAAGCGGCTTAAATCAACCCCCAAACCGAGCCGGAAACTCCAATCTTCAAAAGCACAAATAGTCTCAAATCATTCGACGACGGACAGGGAAAGCCTTACGCGGACAAGATCAATATCATGATCATGGGGGATGCCTCTGCACGTGATGTGGCTTTCCGCAATAAGGAGATTGATGTCGCGGTTCTTGGGCCTGCACAATATACCGCCTATCTTGCAGATCCCGAGCTTGCGAAGAACATGGTGGAAGTCGCGGAAGTTTACACGCGTGCTGTTGGTTTTAACCCGGATTTTAAGCCGTTTCAGGACAAGCGTGTTCGTCAGGCGATCAATTATGCCATCGACAGTGATCTGATCATCAAGCGTCTTGTGAAAGACAAGGCATATCGTGCGGTCGGCTGGCTGCCAAATTCTTCACCTGCTTTCGATAAGGATGCGAAGCCTTATCCCTATGATCCTGAAAAGGCGAAGGCGCTGCTTGCCGAAGCTGGTTACCCGGATGGCTTTGAGTTTGAATTGACCGCGACGCAGAATGAAAGCTGGGGCCTGACGATTGTTCAGGCCATCATTCCGATGCTGGATAAGGTTGGGATCAAGGTGAAGGCAAAGCCGGTTGAGGCCTCTGTTCTCGCCGATGTGGTTCCAGCGGGCAATTTTCAGGCTTATATGTGGTCGCTGGAAAGTGGACCTGATGCGCTGACTGCGATGCAATGCTTCTATTCAACGACGCCGCAATCTGCTTGCAACTATCAGAAATTTGCCAATGCGGACTTCGACAAGCTGGTCGATGAGGCCAAGCTGGCTAAAACCGAAGAAGAAAAAAACGAGATTCTGAAGAAGGCCAACAATCTGTTGCAGGAGGAAGCGCCGGTTTGGTTCTTCAACTATAACAAGGCTGTCATGGCGCATCAGCCATGGCTGCATGGTCTTCAGCCGAACTCGGCAGAGCTCGCGGTTCAGTCCTATGAAAAGCTCTGGGTTGACGACACGGTTCCATCGGGGCGTTAAATCGAGCCTATCTGGATCGGCTCGCCTTTTGGGGGCGGGCTGGTTTCTCTTCGATCTGAAAAGAGGACTGTGTGCTCTATTTTATTGTCCGCCGCGTCTTGCAGATGATACCGACGGTCATTGCTGTATCCCTGCTGATCTTTATCATTTTTAGCGTGGTCCCCGGTAGTATTGCCTCGGGACTGATTGCGAATGGCAAGGGCATGAGCGATCCCAAAATAGTCGAAAAGATCACGCAGGAGTTTGGCCTCGACAAGCCTGTTCATGTCCGGTTCGGCAATTATATGGTGCAGCTTGCGCAGTTCGATCTTGGCATTTCCTACAGATCAAGGCAGCCCGTCATCTCGCTTATTCACGAGCGTATGGGGCCGACGCTGAAGCTCGCATTTGCAGCCATGGCTTTTGCGATCCTTGTTGGTGTGCCGCTTGGTTTTCTGGCAGCCCTCCGGCCCGGCAGTATTCTGGATAGCGTTACCATGATTGGTGCAGTATCCGGTCTTTCGTTGCCGCAATTCTGGCTTGGTCTGCTTCTGATGTATTTCTTTGCGCTGACGCTTGGCTGGTTACCGAGTTTTGGCTATGGCGATGGCGGTATAAGGCATGTGATCCTGCCTGCACTCACCTTGGGCGTTGCGCCACTTGCCCTTCTGGCGAGAACCACGCGCGCAGCCGTTCTTGAAGTGATGGGTGCTGATTTTATCCGCACCGCGCGCTCCAAAGGCATGAGCAGCTTCCGCCTTGTCAAATGGCATGTCATGCGCAACGCGCTGGTGCTCATTATAACGACGATCGGATTGCAGTTTGGCTCGATGATGGGGCAGGCTGTTGTGGTGGAAAAACTTTTTTCATGGCCGGGGCTTGGCTCCTTGCTGATCGACAGCGTGTCGATGCGTGATATTCCGGTCGTGCAAGGCGCCATTCTTGTGATCGTATTGTGGTTTCTGATCATCAATACGATTGTTGATATTCTCTATGCGGTCATTGATCCGCGTATAAGCCACGAGTAGGCCGATGAAATTGCGTTTCAATCTCGTCTTTGGCGGCCTCATCTGCGCTATCATGGTGACGGGCGCGGTTTTTGCGCCATGGATCGCGCCTTATCATCCAGTGATGGATGCGGATCTCATGAATGCCGAGCTGCCGCCGGACGCCCAGTTCTGGTTTGGGACCGATGCGCAGGGGCGTGATGTGTTTTCTCGCCTGCTTTATGGCGCGCAGGTCTCCCTGACTGTTGGTGTTGTATCGCAGTGTATCAATACGGTCATCGGCCTTAGCCTTGGTATTTCGGCAGGTTATTTCGGCGGCTGGTGGGACGATCTTGTCAGTGGCCTCACCAATCTGATGCTGGCAATCCCTTCGTTAATCTTTGCGCTTGCGATCATGGCCGTGCTTGGGCCCGGCTTGCCAAGCCTGTTGCTTGCGCTGGGCCTGACGAACTGGTCGTGGACCTGCCGTATTGCGCGAAGTTCGACATTGTCTCTTAAAAAGCAGGGCTATATTCAGGCGGCTAAAATGCTTGGTTATAGTGATGTGCGCATCATGATCACACAGATTGTACCCAATATGATTGGGCCAATCCTTGTCATTGGTACGCTTGGCATGGGGGACGCTATTCTTGCGGAAGCAGCGCTTTCTTATCTTGGGCTTGGCATCAGTCCGCCAGAGCCGAGCTGGGGCAATATGCTCACCGATGCGCGGGAACTGATTGTCAATGCGCCTTGGGCAGCCGTCTTTCCCGGGCTGGCAATCTTTTTCACCGTGCTTGGGCTTAATCTTTTCGGTGATGGTCTGCGAGATTGGCTCGATCCGCATATGAGGACGCGCAAGGTATGAGCGAGCACGCACTTCTTGAGGTGGAAAACCTGCGCATCGACATTGCTTCGGGTGCAACACAGCACAATGTGGTCGAAGATGTGTCTTTTACAATTGGCGCTGGCGAAACATTCGGTTTGGTCGGCGAGTCTGGCTGTGGCAAGAGCATAACCGCGCTGTCGATGATTGGGTTGCTGCGTAAACCGCTCTCGGTGACAGGGGGGGAAATCCGTTTCAAAGGGCAGGATTTACGCGCAATGTCATCGCGTGACATGCGCAAATTGCGCGGCAATCGCATCGCCATGATTTTTCAGGAGCCGATGACAGCACTCAATCCTGTCTCACCCGTGGGTCGACAGATTGCGGAGATGTTCGTGCTGCACGCGGGCGCAACATGGCATGAAGCAGAGCGTAAGGCTGTTGAGGCGCTGGCAAATGTGCAGGTGCCTGCACCTGATCAGCGTGTGAAGAACTATCCGCATCAGATGTCTGGCGGTATGCGACAACGCGTGATGATAGCCATTGCCCTTGCCTGTAACCCAGATTTGCTGATTGCAGATGAGCCCACCACGGCCCTTGATGTCACAGTACAGGCGGAAATCCTGCGTCTCATGCAGGAGCTTTGCACAGCGCGCGGAACGTCTGTGCTGATGATCAGCCATGATCTGGGTGTGATTGCCAAAATGTGCCGCCGGGTCGGCGTTATGTATGCCGGGCATCTGGTCGAGGAGAGAGCGACGGCAAGCCTTTTTCAGCATCCATCGCATCCTTATGCGCAGGGCCTTCTGGCCTCCCTTCCTCTGCTTGGCTCCCGTCAAAAACAAGGGCAGCGCCCCTTGCAGGAAATTGCCGGCGTGGTGCCGTCGATTTCTGCCTTTCCTGCGGGGTGCAGGTTTGAACCGCGCTGCACGCGTGCAACGGATATTTGTCGGGCTGAAAAGCCGGGATGGACGCCTTTGCAGGATGCAGGCTTGGTGAGGTGTTTCCATCATGAATGAGATGCGTTCAACTCAGCCCATGGAGCCGCTTGTTCGCATAGACGATCTCTGTGTTCGATTTCCGGTGAGTGGCGGCATTTTCAGCCGTTCAAAGCAGTTGCTGCATGCAGTCAATCATATGAGCCTCGAGCTGATTAAAGGTGAGTGCCTGTCGATTGTTGGTGAATCCGGTTGCGGTAAATCCACGCTTGCGCTCTCAATCGTCGGATTGCAAAAACCCACGAGCGGAGAGATTTATTTCGAGGGCAGGCCAATTACAGGCGTAAACGAGCCGTCGCGGCTAGAGCGTGCAAAAATGGCGCAGATGGTTTTTCAGGACCCGTTTGCTTCGCTCAATCCTCGCCAGACAGTTTATACGTCGCTTGCGGCACCGTTAAAACTTCATGGTGTAAAATCACGCTCCGAAATAGACGGTCGCGTGGAGGAAATTTTACGTCTTGTCGGCTTAAAACCGGAGCAAGCCAAGCGCTTTCCGCATGAATTCTCCGGGGGGCAGCGTCAGCGTATCGGGATCGCACGCGCATTGTTGCTCAATCCCAAGGTTATTGTTCTCGATGAACCAGTGTCTGCACTTGACGTTTCCATCCGCGCGCAGATCATCAATCTGCTGCTGGAACTCAAAGAGCGGTTGGAGCTGTCCTATATCATGATCAGCCATGATCTAAGCGTCGTTGAACATATGAGCGACCGCGTGGCTGTGATGTATTTTGGACAGATTGTCGAAAATGGGCCATGGGACCGGGTATTTTCAAATCCAACGCATCCCTATACGCGTCGCCTGATTTCAGCCATTCCCGATCCAGTGGCCGAACTGACGGGCACGCGTCTCATTGACGATAGAAGTGCCCCTCAAGCACCGCAAGGCTATGCATTTTATCCAACGCGCTTTGGCTCTCATGATGTGCATCAGCCGCCGCCATTGACGCAACTGACTGACATCGGCGGGGGACAGTATGTTCGGGTGATTGAGGCGAACTGAGCAGCCTATTGATGTAAATGTCTGAAAATCAGTTCGCCAATCGGGATGGCTGAGGTTGCCGCAGGCGAGGGCGCATTGCAGACATGCAGCACGCGCTTTGAGCGTAAAAATTTGAAGTCGTGTATTAACGTGCCATCTTTCGAGACAGCCTGCGCACGTATCCCGGCACGATAAGGCACAAGGTCATCAGCGCGAAGCGACGGGCAATATTTGCGGCATTTTTCCAGATAACTGGATTTAAATACGCTGTCCTTCATTTCGTTCAAGCCGGAGCGAAGATGGTTTGAAATGACCTTCCAGAAGCCGGGGAATTTTGCATATGTGGCGATGTCCTCAAGGCTCACCGAGAATTTGTGATAGCCTTCGCGCGACATTCCAAGAACTGCATTTGGCCCCACCGTTAATCTGCCATCCATCATCGGGGTTAGGTGAATGCCGAGAAATGGCATAGATGGATCAGGCACCGGGTAGATCATGCGTTCGACCAGATTGCTAAGTTCCGGCTTTAGCGCGTAATATTCACCACGAAATGGCACGATTTGGAAGTCTACGGCCTTTCCCGAACGTTGTGCGAGGCGGTCTGCCTGTAGTCCGGCGCAGGCAATAACCGAACGGCTTTCCCACACATCCTTATCTGTATGGACACGGACGCTGTCGGAACGCTCTTCGATGCGATCAACCTCAATGTTGAATAGGATGGTGCCACCAGCAGCTCTGATAATATCGCCCATGACCTGAGAGACTGCGCGATAATCAACGATCCCGGTTTGCTCAACGAGCAATGCACCAAGCCCCGTCACAGACGGTTCGATCTCGATTAGCTCCGCATTATTCAATCGACGGCAATTGATGCCGTTCGTCGCAGCATTTGTTTCGAGATTGTCTAAGCGCTGCAATTCGATCTGGTTGGTGGCAACCACCAGCTTTCCGGGTGTGCGGTAGGGAATAGCATTTTCATCGCAAAATTGCTTCGTGATGCGCTCACCTGCGCGGCAAAGCTCGGCTTTCAGACTGCCGGGCTTATAATAAATCCCAGCATGAATAACCCCGCTGTTATGTCCGGTTTGGTGCGCGGCCAGCGTGCTTTCTTTTTCCAACAAAAGAAGGCGAGCATCCGGCTCGCTTTTGACTATTTTCAAAGCGGTCGCCAAGCCGACGATGCCGCCACCTACGATACAATAGTCGAACATGGTTTGCGCTCGATGTTTGATGCCTGATGCAGGATAATCTTGTCACCAGTGATGCCAATGGGCTTTATCACTCATGATGCCGCAATCGGCTGATTAATTGCAACAACAACTCGCGCTTGTTAAAGATACGCACCATTGCAGCGGGCTTTGACGAAGCCGGCCCAGCTTATCGTCTGCAAATCAATTAAACACTGCTCAGCAGAATGCTGGTTTCACTGTTCAGGACGCCTTCGATTGTTCGCACTTCACGCAAAACGCGGTCAAATTCGTGAAGGCTTTCCGCATGTATTTCTGCCACCAGATCCCATGACCCATTGGTCGTGTGCAGCGTGCGTATCTGTGGCAAACCTCTTAAAAGTTTTATGACCTTGGTTGTTGAGCGACCTTGCACTTCGATCAGCATGATCGCGTGCACAACTCCATCGCTGGAATCTTGCCGGACGCGTATGGTGAAGCCCAGCGCTGCACCTGTCTCAAGCAATCGGTCGAGACGCGCCTGCACGGTCCCGCGTGAAACGCCGAGGATTGTCGCCAGCTTCGAGAGTGGTGCACGTCCATCCTCTCTTAAAATGGCAATGAGCTTGTGATCCAGTTCGTCAAAAATATGCATAGCGTTTTTTACATTTTGACTGTGCAAATTGCTATAATTTTTACAATTCACCCAGCACTTTTATAATTTTAACTGACTTTATGCTCTCCTAATCTGCTTCTCAGAGTTCTGATGGAGGTGAGGGTAAGGATGTTCAGCGGATGACAAAAAGTCTGATTATACAGCCGAGGTCCACGTCGACATCGTTTGAGCTGGCGTGGTGTTGAGCCAGAAATGTCAACTGTCTCCTGAAACGCCATATGTTTTAACCCCTTGTTTTCATGCATGTCCCTTGTGGAAACCCGCTAATTTTTCCGCGACATGTTTTAGCAGTGAGAAAAGTCTGAGAATGAGCAGACCCTCTGTCCAGAGTCCGAAATCGGTCGTTATGATCCGGCCGCACCATTTTACGCCCAATGCGCAAACCGCAAAGGACAATGCGTTTCAGTCTATCGACGAGCAACGCTCTGCTGAAGTTCTTGCGAAAGCAGCCTTCGATGAAGTCACAGCCATGGCAGAAGGTTTGGCCGATGCGGGCGTAACGGTGCATTTGTTTGAAGACGAAACCCAAGCGCTGCCGGATTCCGTTTTTCCAAACAACTGGTTTTCGACCCATTCGGGCGGGCATGTTGCCATTTATCCGATGTTTTCGGAAAGCCGCCAGAAAGAACGCCGCCCTGATGTTATCGAAATGCTCAAACGCGACTATCGCGTTCAGGATGTTATCGATTACTCCGGTTTGGAGCGCGATCACTTCTATCTCGAAGGCACCGGCGCCATGGTTCTCGACCATATTGGACGTGTAGCCTATGCAGCCCGTTCCAACCGCACCAATGAAGTGGCGCTCGAGCGTTTCTGTACACATTTCAACTTTGAACCGATGGTGTTCGATGCGGTCGATTCGTCGGGAAGGCCGATTTATCATACCAATGTGCTGATGTGCATTGGTACGGATTACGCGCTGGTGGGTACCGATCTGATCACAGATCCGGTCCGTCGTCAGGACATTGTTGATCGGTTGCAGGAAACCGGTCGCACGCTCATTCATCTCTCTGCTGAGCAGATTGGTGAATTTGCAGGAAATGCCATTGAACTGGAAGGTCGTGATGGCCGGGTTCTGGCGCTTTCTGCACGCGCCTATGCCGCATTGAGCAAGATCCAGATCGAGACAATCGAACAGACCGCGAAGCTGATGCCTTTCGCAGTCCCGACGATCGAACTTGCAGGCGGATCGGTTCGGTGCATGTTGGCTGGCATTCATCTCTCGCGCCGCACAACAAACGGCACACATTTGCTTTACGCAACATCAAGAGCCGGTTAGATAGGCTCCAGCTTAAATAAGGGAAACCTTCAATGTCTTCCAACAGACCTGTTTATGAGTTCAATTCGATCATCGTCCGTGAGCCTTCGCACTCTGTGGTGAATGGTCTTCGCGCGCTGGATAGCGGCAATCCCACCTATGAAGGTGTGAAGGCTGAGCACGATGCCTATATTGCTGCCATGCGTGCTGCAGGCGTCGAGGTCACCATTCTTCCGGCACTCGAAGAATTCCCCGATTCTATTTTTGTTGAAGATCCTGCACTCGTCTTTACTGAAGGTGCAATTTTGCTTCGTCCGGGCGCACTGACCCGTGTTGGCGAAACGGCTAAGATCGAACCGACGCTGCGCAAGATGTTTGATACGGTTGTGGAACTGCCGGAACCGGGCTTTGCCGATGGCGGCGATGTTCTGACGACACAGAAAACTGTGATGATCGGCCTTTCCGCCCGTACCGACAAAGCAGGTGCAGCTGCACTGATCGCCAGCCTTGAAAAGATTGGGCGCAAGGGTGAGGTTGTCTCAACCCCTGAAGGCGTACTTCATTTCAAAACTGATTGCTCACTGGTTGATGAAGAAACCGTTCTTTCCACGAGCCGCCTTGCAAAGTCCGGTGTCTTTTCGGGCCTTCGTCAGTTGATCGTGCCCGAAGGTGAAGAGGCAGCTGCAAATGCATTGCGCGTCAATGACGTGGTGATGGTAGGCTCCGACTTCCCACGCACCATCGAGTTGCTGGAAAAGAGTGGCTATAACGTGGTTCCGCTCAAGACAACGCAAATCGGCAAGATCGACGCCGGCCTTTCGTGCATGTCGCTTCGCTGGTATCGCAAATAATTCTGATGGCTCGGGGGCATTTGCTCCTGGGCCGTTTTCTCTCTGCATTCCCTGTGCCTGCTCTCATCCAAAGGCAGGCCGCTACAAAAATATAAGGAGAACGGGAACATGGTTGGTTTTAAAGGGAAAATTGCAGGTGCGATTGCGCTTGTTGCATTGGCTGGTGGTGCCGCTCAGGCGGAAGGAAAGCTTCGTCTCGGTATGACGCCGGAGCCGTATATGCCTTTCACACAGGTTAATGCGGCAGGAGAGTGGGAAGGGTTGGAGGCAGACCTTTCACGCGCACTTTGCGAGAAGCTCGCAGACAAGTGCGAATTCAAGTCCATGGCATGGGATGGTCTCATTCCTTCGCTGACTGAAAACAAGGTGGACTTCATTATCGGTGCGTTTTCCGTCACAGATGAGCGTCGCAAGGTCGTTGATTTCAGCACGCCTTATTATACGGAAGGTACCGTTGTCGTCGGTGCGAAGTCGGATACAGACACGGTTGGCACGGTTGCTGCAAGCGAAGGTTCAGGCGAAGTTGTCGATCAGGCATCATTGGCTGACAAGATCGTTGGTGTTCAGACATCGAGCGTACAGTCGGCCTATATGACCAAGTATCTGCCGGATGTTTCTTTGAAGAGCTACGACACCGCAGACAATTCGGTTGCTGATCTGGTTGCAGGCCGCGTTGATTATGTTCTCGCACCGGATTTGTTCGTGCAGAACTTCCTCAAAACGCCGCAGGGCGCTGATTACGAAATCAAGCTTGTTGCGCCCAAGAGTGTGGTTTTGGGTGAAGGTGTTGCCTATGCAGTACGTAAAGGCGATACGGCGACGCTTGAAAAAGTCGATGCGGCGCTTGCCGAGCTCGACAAGGACGGCACCCTGAAAGGGCTCGTCGACAAGTGGATTTTCGAACAGAAATAATCCTGATGAGGGGCGAACGCCGGTAGCGGCGTTCGCCCTGCAGCGTCGATCCAAAAAACTGAATTTGTTTTTTGGAAATTGCGATGCGTCGTTTCAAAACTTCGGATTGTTTTCTGCGCTTTGGTCCAAGGGAACAATGCTCTGAATGATTTCCTGTCTGATCGGATGAATCGTTATGGATTCTTATTGGCAACTGCTCGCTTGGGGAAGTGAGGGCTGGGGAGACGAGTTTGCGCACGGACTTATGATGACCTTGCAGGTCTCAGCCGTGGCATTTGCAGTCTCGTTTGTTTTTGGTCTTGCTGGCGCCTCCGGGAAGCTCTCGCGCAATCGCTTCATAAAAGCTATCGCCGAATTATATACGACAGTGGTTCGGGCTTTGCCGGAGCTGCTTGTTATCCTGTTGCTTTATTTTTCTGTCGCCACAGGCGCCGAGAAGCTGCTCAAAGCGAGCGGTCTTGTCGGAAACGATTTCCAGTTCAGTGCCTTCTGGGCGGCAATTATCGCGCTGGCTTTTGTAAACGGCGCGTTCATGACGGAAGTGCTGCGGTCTTCTTATCTGGCTATTCCGCGCGGGCAAATAGAAGCTGCGCTGTCCATCGGTATGCGCCGCCGCCAGATATTCACGCGTGTCACTTTCCCGCAAATGATGCGTCATGCGGTTCCCGGTATCGGTAATCTTTGGCTCTCAATCACCAAGGAAAGCGCCATTATTTCGGTTCTCGGTTCATTCCATGAATTGCTTTATACGGGTTATCGTGCAGCCGCATCGACCAAGCAATACGTCTTCTTTTATGGCCTCACAGCATTTCTCTTTCTGTGCATCACGCTGGTTTCGGTTCTGATCATTATACAGTTCGAAAAGCGCCTGAGCCGGGGGCACGGATAATGGAATCGATTGCAAAAATCATTGAGTTCCTGCCGCCGCTTATCAAAGCGCTCCCGCTGACGCTGTTCTTGACTGCAACGGCGGGTGTCATCGGTCTTGTTTTTGGAACACTGAGTGCTCTGGCGCTTCTTTCAAAAAAGCGCGTCCTGAAATGGCCTGCTTTCACTTACACGTTCATTTTCCGTGGCACGCCGCTTCTGGTGCAGCTTTATCTGATCTATTACGGGCTTGGGCAAATCCTGCCCGGAACCTGGGTTAGACATAGCTTCCTCTGGCCTTACATGCGTGACGGCTTATGGTATGCGGTCTTCGCGCTGAGCCTCAATCAGGGTGCCTATAATGCGGAAGTCATTCGCGGTGCGATCAAGTCGATCCCCCGCGGTCAGATCGAAGCTGCACTTTCTATTGGTATGACGCGGTTCAAGATTCTACGTCGCATAACGCTGCCGCTGGCTTTCCGTCATTGTATGCCCGTTTTGACCAGTGATCTTATCATTCTGCTCAAATCGACGTCGCTCGCCTCAACAATCACCATCATGGAAGTGATGGGTACCGCGCGCGCGCTTCAACGCAGTTCTTTGTCGATCTTTGAGCCACTGATCGCAGCAGGCATTCTTTATTTCACCGTTGTGTTCATCCTCACCCGGATCATGAATGTGGTTGAACGGCGCATGAGTGGCTCACGCGCGTCTATGGTCTGATCTGTTTCAGGAGCAATTCAAAATGACGTCCATGGCACTCACCGTCCGCAATATTCACAAGAGCTTTGCTGGTGTCGAGGTTCTCAAAGGCATCTCGTTTGAAGCCAAAAAAGGCGATGTGATCTCGCTGATCGGCAGCAGTGGCTCCGGTAAAAGCACTTTGCTGCGCTGCATTAATTACCTGGAAACACCGGATGAAGGCGAGATCGCAGTTGCGGGGGAGGTAATCCGCACGAAGGTCGGGCCGGACGGAAAATCGCATGCTGCCGATCCTCGACAGCTTGTTCACATCCGTACGCGTCTGGGCATGGTGTTTCAGAGCTTCAATCTTTGGTCACACCGCACGATCCTTGAAAACATAATCGAAGGCCCTGTTCATGTTTTGGGCATGTCAAAAGCCGAAGCCATTGCCGAGGCCGAGGTTTTGATGGAAAAAGTGGGTATCACGCCTAAACGGGATCAATATCCGACGCAGCTTTCAGGTGGGCAGCAGCAGCGTGCAGCTATCGCGCGGGCGCTTGCAATGAAACCGGAGGTTATGCTGTTTGATGAGCCAACCTCGGCACTTGATCCGGAGCTTGTGACGGAAGTGTTGCAGGTTATCAAGAAGCTTGCTGAAGAGGGGCGTACCATGGTCATGGTGACGCATGAAATGGCGCTTGCCCGCGATATTTCGAGCGAAGTTATCTTCTTGCACCAAGGGCTGGTTGAAGAACGTGGTGCGCCAGAGACTGTGATGAGTCATCCACAGTCGCCACGCTTGCGCCAGTTCCTGCATATGAATTGAGTACAACAAACATGACCGATAAAAATCAAGGCGCATTTATCGACGAACTCAAAGCGATCCGCAGACATCTGCACAGCATCCCTGAGCTTGGACTGGAGGAAGTGGAGACTTCCGAATTTATCGCCTCGACGCTGGAAAAGTGGGGCTATGCGTTAAACCGTGGTCTTGCAAAGACGGGTATCGTCGCTTCTTTGCGCCGCGGCAACTCAAACCGTTCTATCGGGTTTCGCGCCGATTTTGATGCGCTGCCAATTCTGGAAGAAACGGGCCTGTCTTACGCGAGCAAGAACAGTGGCAAAATGCATGCTTGCGGTCATGACGGCCATACAACCATGCTGTTGGGGGCCGCGTGGTCGCTTGCACAGGATAAGGATTTTTCAGGAACTGTTCATTTCATTTTCCAGCCTGCCGAAGAAAACTATGGCGGTGCACAAATGATGATCGAGGAGGGGCTCTTTGAGCGTTTCCCTTGCGATCAGGTGTTTGCGCTGCACAACTGGCCGGGGCTTGAAGCTGGAAAACTTGCATCCAAAGCGGGTCCGATTGCGGCGTCCATCGATGCTTTGACGCTGACGGTGAAGGGCAGCGGTGGACACGGAGCGGAGCCTGAAAAGACGATCGACCCTATTGTGGTGGCGTCAAGCATCGTTATGGCGTTGCAAACTATCGTTGCCCGCAATGTCCCGCCCCATCAGGCAAGCGTAATCACCGTTGGTGCCTTTAATTCTGGTGCGGTCTGTAATGTTATTCCCGATACGGCAAAACTCGAAATTTCGATGCGCGCGACTGATCCCATGATACGCGAAACGCTGCGTGATAAGGTCGAGCAAGTGGCGAAGATGCAGGCGGCGAGCTATGGCGCCGATGTGAGTTTCGATTGGATGACGGGGTATCCGGCGACGATTAATGATGCCAGGGCCGTTGAACAGGCAAGAGCAACGGTTGTTCAGCATTTTGGTGAAGACAGTTTTGAAGACCTGGATAAGCCGTTTATGGGCAGTGAAGACTTTTCTTTCATGCTTGAAAAGACAGCCGGTGCCTATCTCCTGATTGGCAATGGCGATAGCTCTGGTCTGCATACGGCAACTTACAATTTCAATGATGAGATTCTTGAGCGCGGCGTATCGTTTTTTTGTCACCTCGCGAAAGATATACTCGGCACAAAGCTTGTTGAATAACAGGCCCTTGGCCTCGTCTGTTCCAGTCAGTCTTTCACGGACGAAGCCATTGCCTGTAATATGATAACAGCGGATGCAGCGCCCGGATCAACATGCCCGAGTGAGCGTTCACGCAGGCGCGCTGCACGGCCTTTTGTTGCAATCATGGAGCGGGTCGAGTTGGCACCGGCAGTTGCTGCCGCCACTATGTTTTCCCAAAATGCGCGGAAGTCCAGATCTTCCTGAACAGCAATTTGCGCCGCTTCTGCAGCTGGTAGCCAGGCATCAAGCATCGTCTTGTCGCCGCGCTGCCCATGGCCGCGTTCACGAATGCCCACACCGATTGCTTCGATAATGATCGCGCATGTTGCGGAATCAAGGTCTTTGCGTTCCATTGTTGCTTGCGCCGCGCGGCGAAAACCGGTTGCATAGAGTGGTCCGGTGGATGCTCCCACAGCGTTGATAAAGGCTGTCGCAGCCGTATTGAGAACAGTTGAAATATCCGCATCATCCAGATCAAGCTGAAGCAATTCGCGCTTCACCGCCTTAAACCCAAGGGCCATGGTTGTGCCATGATCCCCATCGCCTATGGTGCCATCAAGTTCGGAAAGCCGATCTTTGTCAGCTTCAATGGCAGTTGAAACTGCATCAAACATGTTTGCAAGACGGCGAGCCGCAGTTTCCGACATGAAATTCCTCCTCAAACCTTACGACCGTAAGCCGTGTTGCTCATCATAAGGCGCATGCTAATTTACTTATAGGCAGATCAGAAAAGGCAATAAATACCGGCGTTTTAGCCTATTCTAAGGCTTGCCGTTTCGCATGGATGCTGCAACAGCTCGCTCAATTCCTGATCAAGATGAAGGATCGATATCGAAGCCCCTGCCATGTCCAGAGAGGTGCAGTAATGCCCGACCCAGTTGGCTTCAATATGAATGTTCTTGGCATCCAGCCGCTGGGCGACACGTCGATAGAGAACATAAAGCTCCATGAGCGGTGTGGCTCCAAATGAATTGACCAGCACGGCAACCCGATCGCCAGAGACGGCGTTCATTTCATTGAAAATTCTGTCCATGATGCCATCAACGATTTCATCAGCCTGTCGAATCCGGTCACGCGAAACACCCGGCTCACCGTGAATGCCGACGCCGATCTCCATGTCCTCTGGCCCGATCTCGAAGTTATGCCGTCCTGTTTGCGGCAATGAGCCGGGTTCCAGTGCAACACCGATGGTGAAGGTCCGTGCGTTGGCCTTGCGTGTCACAACTTCGCACGCTTCCAGTGAAAGCCCCTTGTCACAGGCCGCACCTGCAACCTTGAAAACGAAGAAATTGCCTGCCACGCCACGCCGACCGTCCTTGTCATCAATGGGTGATGAGGCAATATCGTCGGTGGTCAGAACAGTTTTAATCCTGACACCTTTTTCCTCGGCCATTTCAGCCGCCATCTCGAAATTCATGACATCGCCGGCATAATTGCCATAGACAAAGAGAACCCCTTCGCCTTTGGATGCAGCAAGTGCACATGCAACAATAGGGTCGGGCGGTGGTGAGGAAAACACGTTGCCGACAGCCACTGCGTCGGCAAGTCCTTTGCCCACATAGCCGAGGAAACATGGCTCATGCCCGGCACCGCCACCAATCACCAGTCCGACCTTGCCAGCACGGGGACCCTCACGTGCAACGAGCGCGCGGTTGGAGGTGCCGATGGGCTGTAGGAATTTGCCATGCGCCCGCACAGCGCCGTCGAGCATTTCCTCAACCACCTCATTTGGATTGTTGAGCAGCTTTTTCACACGCATGCGAAACGCCGCAGGCATTTGACTGGCCTTTGGGCGCTGCGAAAGGCGCGCTTCGAGATCGATGACGCTGTCTGCACGCAAGATTCCAAGTCCGGTTGCCGCATCGGTAACCAGCACATTGATATGACCGCCGCGAAGGGCCGCAAGCAGCGCCGGCACCTTGTCAAAGCCGCCAGCCACGGCAATCCGCGTCTGTATCTTTTGCAGTTTATCAAGTGAGATGCCGATTGTGCGGCCATCCAGCGGCCCGGCAACGGTTTTTCCACGTTCATCAATAAAGCGCCCAGCAACAACACCAACCGCGCCTGCCGCAAGATAGTGCTGCAAGGATACGGATTCAAAAAAGCCACTTGTATGAATCGTGGAATTGGATCGAAGCGAGGACACACCAAACAGTATGCGATTGGCCTGTTCCAGTGTCGCAAACTGCTCTTGTATCAGGGGTTCTTCGAGCAGCACATTGCGGGCCGTTGGCGAGCGCACCATGGCGGGCGCCGTGATGTTGACACAGCGCGCAGATACGGCTTCTGCGAGCACCGCAGCACAACGTTCCGGCGTATAGGGGAAGGATGCGGTCGTTCCGCCTGTCGCCTGCACAACAGTCACATCCTGCAGGGCTGCAATATCAGTATGCTCGCCCACTGCAAGTACGGTCCGGCCCCAGGCTACAGCCAGTGTGTCACCGGACTTCAACGTCTTGTTGAGAGCATGGGCACCCGCCACACCAAGGCGATCAATCAGCGGACGGGCATTGTCATCGTGAGGGATGATAAGGCAATCGGTCAGACCAAAATGGCGCTTGAGTTCCTGCGCGACAGACAGCGATTCAAGCCAGCCGCCGCCGATAGAAATATTGACGATCCCTTTTTCGCGCGCCTCAGCCAGATAGCTGTTTACGGTCGCGCGCGAGATACCCATAACATCGGCAATCTCGCTCTGCGTCAGGCCATCCTCATAGTAAAGCCAGCAGGCCCAAACATAAAGATCGTCTCCGTAACGCATGGGGATAGCGGTCGCATTTTCGCTGGCATTCGACCGGGGTTTGCCGACTTTGCGCGATGTGTTGGGCTTGAGCGTCATGCGATGTTCTGTTGCCTCCGTTCCGGCCGCAACGATGAAAGCAAGTGATCGCGATTGCAACATGATAGAGCGAATTTGATGGCTGAACGTGTTTGCTCACACAGTTTTCAGACATCAAATTCAAATTCTATGCAGACTTATTGCTGAAGACGTTTTTTTGCCTGCGCAGACAAGTCCGTCAGAATCAGCGCGCAGGATGTTGCACCCGCGTCGAGAACCCCTAGCGAGCGCTCGCCGAGGCGGCTTGCACGTCCGATTTTTGCGACGAGATTAAGCGTGGAATCGCGACCGGCTTCAGCAGCCACCGAGAGTGCATCAAGGGCCTCGGAGAAGGACTGACCATCGTTATTGGCCTCGTCAAAAGCATTGATTGCCGGGATCAGCGTGTCAAGCAGCGTCTTGTCACCAAGCTTTGCTGAACCGATTGACTGGATGCCTTCAAGACCGGCATGAAGCATCGCGCTAAAAGTGGCAGCATCGATATTCTCAACGCCTTCCAGCTTTTCTGCGAATTCGTTGAACATCACACCATAAAGCGGCCCCATTGACCCACCGATTTCGGTGAGCAGAACTGTGCCTAACGTATCAAGACCTTCTGCAAGCGAGACGTCCTTATTTCTCATGCGCTCGGCTGCAAGGCCAAAGCCCTTGGCCATATTTACACCGTGATCGCCATCACCGATTTTTCCGTCAATTTCGCTGAGATAAGCTTTGTTTTCGATAATTCTGTCTGCAAGCGAAAGAACGATTTCACCCGATCCGGCATTTTTGAATGTCTGCATGATATATTTCTTTCTTAGAGAACTGCCGTGCACCGGGCTTCGACATCCAGAAGCGTCTTAAGTTCATCGTCCAGCGCCATGACTGTCAGTGTTGCGCCAACCATTTCAAGCGAGGTAAAGTAGTTGCCGACATAGGTACGATAGATCTTGAGGCCGCGTGCGGTGATCTCCCGCTCAATGGTATCGTTGAGAATATAGAGCTCGTTGACTGGCGTGGCGCCAAGCCCGGAAACCAGAACGGCAACTTCGGTGCCTTCCGGCAGATCGTGATCGTCGAGAACGATCTTGCTCATGTCCCGGGCAATCTCGTCGGCGCGCTTCAACGGTTCGACACGCACGCCCGGCTCGCCATGATGACCGATACCGACTTCCATCGTTCCGGGTTCAATCGTGAAGTTTGGATGCCCGACCGCCGGCAGTGTGCACGGGCCAAGACCAACACCGATTGAGCGGCAATTATCGATGGCTTTCTGCGCGCTTGCCTGTACTTCAAGAAGGCTAGCACCTGATGCAGCTTTTGCACCACCGATCTTCCACATGAAGATTTCGCCAGCAACACCGCGACGTTTTTCCCGTTCACTGGCAGGGGCCGAGCAGACATCATCATTGGCGACAACAGTCAGCACTTCAATTCCGGCCTTGGCAGCAAGCTTTATCGCCATTTTCACGTTCATGTTGTCTCCGGCATAATTGCCATAGAGACAGACAACACCCTTTCCACCATTGGCTTCGCGGGCTGCATCATAAAAGCTCTTGGCGGTTGGCGACGAGAAAAGCTCTCCTACAGCCACCGCGTCGAGGAGATTTTTACCGGTGTAACCAATAAAAGCAGGTTCATGGCCCGAGCCACCGCCAGTAATAACGCCAACTTTACCTTCGATTGGTGCATTTTGGGCGACAACAACACGCGGGTTTTCCGACGACAACCGGACCAGATCTTTATGGGCTTTGATAAAGCCTTTGACGGTGTCTTCGACAACTTCATCCGGATTGTTAATAAATCTTTGCATTTTGCACCTATTGAAGGCGAGAGATAAGTTCCCGCTCTGAAATTTTAATGCCGTATTTTGGTAACGAACAAGCGTGAGACCATTTGCTTTGTGAAAGAAGTGTGTCTCCACCATCAATCAGAAGGTCTGAACCATTTATCATGTTCGCGCCGTTTGATGCCATAAAGACTGCGATGGCTGCGATTTCTTCCGAAAACGCGAAGCGTTCGGTAGGAATGCGCGCCTTCGATGATGGAAATGCCAGATTTTAGAGCGTCATCGGGCGTGGAATACTCAATTTCTTCGCGGCATAGCCAAATCTTTTTGCCGTCGCGCTGCTGAATACCCATCCGAATAAAGCGGAATGTGGATTTGCAGGCGACAATGCCGTTGTAAAGGGCGGCATCCTCTGCGAACGATTTTTTTGGTTTCAATTTTCAAGAACGTCTGCACGGCATCCTCCTTGACCACGCATGGCAAAAATCACAAACAATTCGACGTATGTCAATATAGGTAGATGACATTTGTCAAATTATACCTATCAAATGTCAAATCTTGAATATTTGCCGCGCTAAAGGGCGAGTGGTTTCCCGCGCTTATCGGTCCGGGAGAGGGAGTATCTGTTCAATGTGTTCAGTGCATCCAGCGTTTACGGCATTGCTTTTGGCGCGGTGTTTATGGTTATCAGACTGGGTTTGATTGCTATCGATAGCGCGTGTGAACAAACGAATCCGCGGAGGGAAGTGGGAATAGAAAATTGCTCCCAATATTGTGATATACAGAAATATTTTCTCCCAGCTTAAAGGTGCTACATCCCGCCGGGAAACAAATCCCAACGGAGTCAATAATGAAGCTTTATTATAAGTCAGGTGCATGTTCTCTGGCCCCGCACATCGTTCTGATCGAGGCAGGTTTTACCTATGATCTCGAAGCGGTTGATCTTAAGGAAAAGAAGATCGCAAGCGGTGCTGATTATTTTAAAATCAATCCACGTGGTGCTGTTCCTGCACTTGAGATTGAACCGGGTGTGGTGATCACGCAGAATGCTGCTGTTCTCCAGTATATTGGTGATCATTCCGATGTTGCAGCTTTCAAGCCAGCCTATGGCACGATCGAACGCGCGCGCTTACAGGAGGCGCTCGGTTTCTGCAGTGATCTGCACGTGGCTTTCAGTGGCTTGTTTGCGCCTGATCTTTCTGATGATGCGAAGCTTAAAGTAATTGCTTCAATCAATCGCCGCATGGGCCAGTTAGAAGCAATGCTTGCGAATGGTCATTCCTACTGGTTGGGCGAAGACTTCACGCAGGCAGATGCATATGCCGCCGTGGTCATGGGCTGGGGCCTGATGTTGAACGTTGATCTCTCTGCTTATCCAAAAGCCCTCGCGTTGCGCGAACGCGTCATGGCGCGCCCTGCGGCTCAGAAGGCTTTGAAAGAAGAAGGTCTTATTTAAGATCAAAGGCCGGAGACAATTGGTTTCCGGCCTTTTTTATGGGTTCCTTCGCAGCCTGAGATTGTTCACTCGTGAACAATCAATTGAAACCACGTATCCAGAAAACGGCTGCGTTTGTGGCCGTCAAGATAACCCAGAAGCTTCGGGCCAAGCTCAATGGGTTGAAGTGGAGCTAGATCAGACGGGCTTTCCTCTGACGTGAGGCCGGTCTTTTTAAGCAAGGATTGGCCATTTTCCGATGTCCGGCACGGGCACATTATAGGCAAGATCAATACGGCCACGGGGCCGATATGGCGCCATATATGTCTGTCACCCGATGAAATGACGGTGCGTGTCGTGAATTAACATGATTTTAAAACATAATCTAACATTTAAATCGTTATAATGTTATCCACATCATTGTGATGATATCAGAACGGTGTTACGTCCTCCCTGTCTCAGCCCATTATCGGGCGTGTCTTGAAGACATCCGCATGGAGATTGTCAGTAAATGAATTCCGTTTCCCTCGCTTCCCACGTGCTGGAACTGCTTCTTGTTCAGGAGCAGGGTCAATGACGATGGCAGGAAATTACGCTCCACTGGTTCTGGCTGGCGACAATGATCGCATTGATGCAGAAGCTGCCGGTGAATATCTTGATGGCTGGGCGGGGCAGGACAGTCTGCGCCTTGCAACAAGCAATGTGATTAAAGCAATTCTGGCTGGATCCGGTCGCCTTGCGGGCCGTATTGCGCGAGGGTCCATTCCTGGTGATCCCGGCAAGCTCGTTGGCGTTAACAGCGATCAGGACCAGCAGAAGAGCATTGATGTTGGCGCGCACAATCTTTTTGTCGAGTTGTTGATTGCAGCAGGTGCTGCATCGGTTTTGTCGGAAGAAGCGGACCTGCCTGTTCCGGGCAAGGCTGATGGGCTGGTTGCCGTTGCAATCGACCCGCTTGATGGCTCCGGCAATGTCGGTCTTGGCGCGCCGCTCGGCACCATTTTCTCTATCTTCCCTGCGGATACGGCACAGCCTTTCCTTCAGCCCGGCAATCGTCAGCTGGCAGCAGGCTATGTCTCGTTCGGCAATTCGATTGATCTCGCCTTCTCGGTCGGCGAAGGCGTTCTTTTTGCAACGCTTGATCCGGTCAGCGGCCTCTTCCAGATCACCCGAAAGAATGTGACGCTTCCGGAGCGTACATCCGATCTCGCCTATAACGCATCCGTTTATCGTCATCTCTCGGCGGGCATGAAGGCCTATGTCGATGATTGCTACAACGGCAAGGACGGTCCGCGCGGACGCAATTTCAATATGCGCTGGTTGGGTGCAGCGGTCGGCGACATGCACCGCATCATGCAGCGCGGCGGTATCTTTTTCTATGTGGACGATGCGCGACCGGGTTACGAAAAGGGCCGACTGCGTCTCGTTTATGAAGCCAATCCGATTGCGTTCCTCAGCCAGCAGGCTGGTGGCAAGGCAACCAACGGTTCCACGCCGATCCTCGATATCGTTCCCGAAACCTATCACGAGCGCAGTGCGCTGGTGTTCGGTGTTGCGGAAGAAGTCGATGTTCTTGGTGAATATTATGCGCGTTCGCGCAATTAATTAGGAGGAAACTCAGATGGCACGTATTACGCTGCGTCAATTGCTCGACCATGCTGCTGAACATAGCTACGGTGTTCCAGCGTTCAACATCAACAACATGGAACAGGCGCTTGCTATTATGGAAGCGGCCGATGCTGCCGATGCGCCAGTTATTTTGCAGGCTTCGCGCGGTGCGCGTTCCTATGCAAACGATATCATGCTGCGTCACATGATGGATGCTGTTACGGAAATCTATCCGCATATTCCGGTTTGCGTGCATCTTGATCATGGCAACGAAGCTGCCACGTGTATGACCGCCATTCAGGCAGGCTTTACCTCCGTCATGATGGACGGCTCGCTGAAAGCTGACGGCAAGACGCCTGCTGACTGGGATTACAACGTCTCGGTTACGCGTCAGGTCAGTGAAATGTCCCATCTTGGCGGCATTTCTGTTGAAGGTGAGCTTGGTGTTCTCGGTTCGCTCGAAACCGGCATGGGTGAAGCAGAAGATGGTCACGGCGCAGAAGGTCAGCTTTCGCATGACCAGCTTTTGACTGACCCAGATGAAGCTGTGAAATTCGTGCGTGAAACCAAGGTCGATGCGCTGGCAATCGCCATGGGCACTTCGCATGGCGCTTACAAGTTCAGTCGTAAGCCTGATGGTTCCGTGCTTGCAATGAACGTGATCGAAGAAATTCACCGCAAGCTGCCAAACACGCATCTTGTCATGCATGGATCGTCTTCGGTGCCGGAAGATTTGCAGGAAATCATCAACAAGTATGGCGGCAAGATGAAGCCAACATGGGGTGTGCCTGTTGAAGAAATCCAGCGCGGCATCAAGCATGGCGTGCGCAAGATCAACATCGACACCGATAACCGTATGGCGCTGACGGGCCAGATCCGCCGCGTGTTGCAGGAAGATCCGAGCGAGTTCGATCCACGCAAGTATTTGAAGCCTGCAATGGCTGCGATGACGAAGCTCTGTAAGGATCGTTTCGAGCAGTTCGGAACGGCTGGCCATGCTTCGGCTATTCGTCCGATCCCGCTCTCGGAAATGGCCAAGCGCTATCGTGATGGTTCGCTGGACCCGAAGTTCAGCTAAGATTTTCTGATTACGGCAATAAAAAAGCGGCGGGAAAACCCGCCGCTTTTTTTGTGTCTCAACGTGTCAAAAAATCAGCACTTGTTGTACTTGGCATCGACTTCGTTAATTGCGTCAACATTGCCAGCCGAACGGCCATTTTCGTCAAAGGTCTGTGCAAGGAACGCATCAGCAATGGTCTTTGCAACTTCCGAACCGATAACGCGTGCGCCCATCGTGATGATCTGCGCATTGTTGGAAAGTGCTGCACGTTCTGCCGAATAGGTGTCGTGGGTCAGCGCTGCGCGGATGCCCGGAACCTTGTTGGCTGCAATGCAAACACCGATGCCGGTGCCACAAACCAGAATTGCGCGGTCATAGGTGCCGTCGAGAACGGCGGATGCCACACGGTCCGAGAGGTTTGCATAGAATGCGTCTGCACCAACGTCCGTGCGGGAGATTTCGGACACTTCAAAACGATCCTTCAGGTGATCTGCAAGAACCTTGGCCAGACCTTCGCCAGCGCTGTCGCCTGCTACTGCTACTTTCATGATATTGCTCCTTAATTAGCTTTGATGGTTTTGGCGCATTTCGCCAGAATGTCGAGATAGCCTTCCACGTTCCATGCCGAACGGCCAATGAACAGGCCATCGATATGCGGGCAGGCAATGAGTTCTTCGCAGTTGCCGGGATTGACCGAACCGCCATAAAGGCAAGGAACACGACGGCCAAGGATACCTTCTGCAACCGCAATAATTTCGGCCTGACGCGCATCGGCATAGTCTGCCGAGGCTGGAATGCCGTTTTCACCAATCGCCCATACGGGTTCGTAAGCGAACAGGATTTCAGCTTTCTTCTGTTCATCCGAAAGCTGAGAAAGTGCTCCGCGCACTTCTTCTGCCAGCACTTCCGCAGCGCGTTCGTTTTCTCGGTCTGCCAGCGTTTCCCCGATGCAGATCAGCGGGATCAGGCCATGACGAATAGCTGCTTCGACCTTGAGGCCAACGGTTTCGTTGGTTTCTCCAAAATGTTCGCGACGCTCTGAATGCCCCAGTTCAACGATGTCGAGGTTGCAATCTTTCAGCATCAGCGGCGAGATTTCACCGGTCCATGCGCCCTGATCAGCCCAGTGCATGTTCTGTGCGCCAACCTTGACGGAAGTGTCCGACAGGATTTCTTTTACTTCGCGAACATAGGTAAACGGTGGAATGACAAAGCGCTGAATGTCTGCCGAACGACCGCTGTCGGCGTCCTTCAATGCAGTCGCGAAAGCGCGCGCTTCCGCAAGCGTCTTGTTCATTTTCCAGCTCGTACCAACCCAGAATTTGGACATGCTCGAATGCTCTTTCTTTTCGTGTTTATTCTGCAATTGTCAGTTTGATGCCCGCCGGCTCAAGTTCGGCTACAAGGGCATCGCCCGGAGATTTATCCGTAATGATCGCATCAAAATCGCCAAGATCAGCCATCACATGCAAGGCTGTGCGGCGGAACCGTTGATGATTGACCAGAAGGCATGTGCGGGTTGCCGATGCGGTCATGGCGCGCTTGGTGCGGACGACATTTTCATCCATATGATAAACGAGGCGTCCATTGACCGCAGGCGCGGAAATAAAGGCAATGTCTGCGCTGAGTTTTGACAGGGCTTCCTCGGTCAACAGGCCGAAGAAGGCATTGAACTTTGCTGAAAATACGCCGCCGAGCGCGATCAGATTGATGCCGCCTTCACCCTTGAGGTTTTCGATGATGACTGCATTGTTTGTGATCACAGTCAGCGGGCGCTTCTCAATCAACATGCTGCCCAGAACCGCAGCGGTGGAACCGTCATTGATCATCACGGTCATGCCGGGCTCGATCAGGTCAAGGGCTGCACGCCCCATCTCAATCTTTGCTTCATTGTCCTGCTGAACGCGAAAACGGAAATCGCTTTCAAACTGAGAACCGGCATCCATCGTTGCGCCGCCACGCACTTTGCGCAGCACGCCCGATTCTTCAAGCGAATCCAGATCGCGATGGATGGTCATTTTGGACACAGAAAAACGCTCGGCCAGATCGTCAAGATCGACTGCATGATTTTCAATCAGCAGATTGATGATCGCCTGTCTTCTGTCGTCGCGTTTCAAGGTGTTTCCGATCTCAAAACATGGTTGCTGATCGCGCAAACTTAAAACACAAAATCACAAACCAATCTATATAAAATGTGATTTTGTGATATTTTGTCGATCAGTTTGTGTTTACTGCACAAGCACTCTTGCAGTGCGCTCATCGGTGATCAAACCATAAAGGCGTCCACTTTTGAGCACAGCGCGAATAGCTTGGGCTTTTGAAAGACCACCCGCCAGACCAATGATGCGGCTCATATCTGCATTTTCAACCGATGCTGCAATGGTGCGGGCTGTCAGGCCTGTTTCGAGCCGCGTACCGTTTGCATCGAAGAAATGACCCAGCATTTCGCCGATGCCTCCACGACTTGCGATCTCTTCCATTTCAGAAAGTTCGATCACGCCTGATGTGACAAGCTGCGCATGGGCATCAACTGTACCCAGACCAACGATTTTCAACTCGGCACGGCAGCCCATTTCGAAAACTGTCGTTACACCCTTTTGTGCCAACAGAACCTCGCGGTCTTCTGCGGTATTTGCAAAAAATGGCACGGGCATCACATAGGCTGGTCTACCGGTCTTCTCGGCGATGCGATGCATCACATCATGCGGATTGGCAGCAAAGTTTCGTGTCAGACCGCCAAGCAGCGAGACAAACTGTACCTCTTTTGCCGCCACGCGTGGCATGTGATTGACCGCTGCCGAAAGCGTGCGGCCATGGCCAAGGCCGATCACTTCATGGTCGCCAAATTCGATCTCTCTGCGCAGAAATTCTGCTCCGGCATTACCCAGCGACACGAGCGGTAAGGCTTCCTCGCCCAGATCAGGGGTAACTTCACAATATTCGAGATTAAAACGCTCAGCGAGACGGTTTTCGAGATCGATACATTCCGTAATGTCGCCGTCGATTGTCACTTTTACGGCACCATCGGCAACAGCTTTGGCGATCAATCGATGCGCTTTCACAGAGGGAAGTCCAAGCCGTTTTGCAACGGCTGACTGGGTCATCCCCCCGATAAAATGGAGCCAGGCGGCACGAAGGGCTAAGGAATCCTCTGCATCTGCCATTTTTCTGCTGCCTGCTCCCCGATTCTTTATTGTTTTCTTATAGTTATATTTTCAAATCTCCCGCGCCAGTGTCAATGTGCGGTGCCCAGAAGGCCACACTTTCCGCGATCTGCGGGATGACTTCACGGTCGTTTGGTTCACGTTCCTTAAACGATAGCTCAAGGCAGATTTCATTGTCCACAGCACCGCCTTCGGCAAAGGCCTTAAGCAGCGGTTCCGGCTGGATACGGCCTTTGGCATTGAAAGCCGCTGTGAATGGACGGTGCCCGCCCTTATCCATAAGACTCTGTTTGATGTGAATGATTGGTGAGACCTTCGGCACGGCACGCGCCCATGCATAAGGGTCGAAATCATCAGGATTTGAGGAGGTTACATCGCCATGATCGATGTCGGCCATCATCCACATCGGGATGGCCATGTCTGCTGCGGTCAGCCGATCCTGAAGCTTGATGCTCTCAGCGATTGTTTCACCAAACTCACGGCCGATGCTCATCGGTTCCCAGAAAACATAGTCAAGACCAGCACGGCTCGCATGTTCAGCAACTTCTGCCCAACAGTCGATCGCGATCTTGATCAGCTCTTCGCGGCGTTCAGGATTATCAAAATCCTTGTAAGTGAAAATCGCAAATTGCGTGCCGACCGATTTGCCGCCAAGATCGCCGATAATATCGGCAAATGTCTTGAACCAGTCGACGTAATAGCGACGAACATCTGCGTCGGGGTGGCCGAAATGATTGAGGCGTCCATAAGGGCCGGTCATGCCGGAAGTGACGCGGACACCGGTGCGCTGCAAGGCTTTGTCCATATCGCGGGTGAGGCGACGAATGGTCGGAGCCTGCCAGCTCGGATTGATGAACTCATGCGTAAGCTGAAGATCGCGCAGACGCAGGTCGCGCGCAACAGTTTCGATCAGATCATCCGGCTCAGCAAAGCGGTTCACAAGCGGATTGGTATTGAGCGAAAGCGTAAGGGCCATGGTGTCCTCAGGCGGAAATTTTAGCGTTGTCGAACCATGCAATGAAAGCAGAGCGCTCGGCTTCACTGAGTTGCAGGTAGTGCTTGGTGCGGCGATAGAGAATGTCGTTTGCCGTTTTCGCCCATTCTTTCGCAACCAGATAACGGACTTCGGCTTCGTAAAGATTGCCACCAAAGTGCTGACCAAGGCCAGCAAGATCACTTACACCCGCGACGATGTCCTTGGTGCGTGCACCATAGAGGCGTCCATAATGTTGCACCAGTTTGCGCGGCATCCATGGGTAGCTGTCGCGCAGGCTGTTTGCGAAGGTTTCATAATCCGCATTCGGGATTTCGCCGCCCGGCAATGGTGCATCATGTGTCCAGTCACCGCCCATTTTCGGGAAAATGTGCTTCAAGCGATGCATACCGCGCTCTGCAAGCTCACGGAATGTGGTGATCTTGCCGCCAAAGACGTTCAGCAGAGGCGCGTCGTTGGTCTCATCCAGATCGAAAACATAGTCGCGCGTGACGGCTGATGGGTTACCCTTACCATCGTCAAACAGCGGACGCACACCGGAGAAGCTATGAAGTACGTCTTCACGACGCAGCTTTTCCTTGAAATAGCGGTTGACCGCCGTGATCAGGTAATCAATCTCTTTCTCATCCGCGCTCACATCTTCGGCGCGGCCTTCATAAGCGATATCGGTGGTACCGATCAGCGCCTTGTCGCCTTCATATGGGTTGATGAAGATCACGCGCTTGTCGTGATTCTGCACGAGATAGGCATTCGCACCGGACCAGAATTTCGGCACGATAATGTGGCTACCCTTGACCAGACGCACATTGCGCGAAGAATTTGAACCGGCAACATTGGTGATGACGTCTGTCACCCATGGGCCTGCGCAATTGACGACGCAGCGCGCGCGGAAGCTGCGCACTTCGCCCGTATCGCGATTCTTTGTTTCAACGATCCAGCCGCCTTTTTCGCGACGCGCCGAGGTGACTGGTGTGCGGGTTAGAATGGTCGCGCCTTTTTCAGCAGCGCCCAGAGCATTGAGAACAACGAGACGGGCATCATCTACCCAGCAATCGGAATACTCGAAGCCCTTGGTATATTGATCGAGAATCGGCGCGCCTTCCGGGTCGCGCTTGAGATCAAGCGTGCGGGTTCCGGGCAGCTTCTTGCGACCGCCGAGATGATCGTAGAGAAACAGGCCTAGACGCACCAGCCATGCCGGACGATCCTGTGGGCTGTGTGGCAGAACAAAGCGCATCGGCCAGATGATATGCGGTGCGGCGTTCAACAAAACTTCGCGCTCGATCAGCGCTTCGCGAACCAGACGGAATTCGTAATATTCGAGGTAACGCAGACCACCATGCACCAGCTTGCCAGAGCGTGACGAAGTGCCTTCGGCAAGATCGTCTTTTTCCGCAAGCACAACCTTGAGGCCGCGCCCGGCTGCATCGTGAGCTACGCCCGCACCGTTGATACCGCCACCAATCACAAACAGATCGTAGGTTTCCGGTTCAGCCATCTCATGCTCCTTCGGATGCCGGCACTCCGGCAAAATAAACTATTATTTCAACCGATTGGCGGATTACCGATCGGCTGCAAGCTTGTCCCAGATTGGTGTCAGAGCCAATCTTGCATCTTTGTAGGCGTCGAAAAGTTCTTCATAGCGTGTCGCCTGCGTTGCATCCGGCGCTTCGCTTGCTCCGAGCAGAGGCGCAACCCATTCGTTAATGCAGTCGTCCATGCTCTGATAAGCGCCGATTGCCACCGCAGCCATCATTGCTGCCCCGGCAGCACCTGCTTCTTCACGCGATGAAACCCGTACAGGGGCGTTGACTGCTGCAGATAAGGTGCTGCGCAGGGCACGCGAGCGTGCAGCGCCACCCGTCAGGCGTAATTCGGCAGGCATATCACCCATCGCAGCATAGCAATCGCGTGTTGCCATGCCGAGACCTTCGACCACTGAACGAACCAGCTCAGGAAAGCGGTCGCGGCTCGAAAGGCCGATAAAGCCTGCGCGCGCAAAGGCATTGACGAAAGGACCGCGTTCTCCGGCTTCGGAGATATAGGGATGGTAAAGCAGCGCGCCGGGGCGGCTGGCATTGAACCAGTCGTCGAGGCGAGGGATGAGATCGTTCAGCGAGACTTTTTGGTCTGCCGTTGACATAAGATCGGCAGCGATCTGCAAAATCCAGTCGATATTGATCGTCGCGCCCATATTGGTCTGAACCTGCGTGACGATGCCCGGAACAGGCAGAGCAATAACATAGCCCGTTCCTTCCGCATTCAGATGAATGTCGGAGACGGGTTTTGCGCGCATATGCACGCCTGTTGAGCCTATGGTCGAGCAGCCTGCATCTGCTGTGCCGCAATAGACGCCCGCGCCAAGCGCGGTCATCACCATGTCGACATAACCAAGGCTCACCGGCGTTCCGGCCAACAGACCTGTTGCAGCTGCCGCTTGGGGGGAAAGCGGATGCTGCGTCAGAGTGCCATCCACGATTTCGGGTAGCAGGCTGCGGCGCTTAATGAGGCCGAGCGCTTCAATAACCACATCGTCATACTGGCGATTGCGGAAATTGCCGAAGGTGAAACTGGCTTCCGAGGGGTCTGTGGCACGGACGCCGGTGAGGTTGAGGTAAAGCCAATCCTTGCAGTGCAGGGCGACTTCTGCATTATCAAGCAGTTCCGGTGCGAAACTGTCCATATGCGCCATTTGTGTGCCTTGCTGGCAGGTGTTAAGGCCTGTGCCGGTCGCTTCAAAGCGCGCGCGGTTCATCGGTCCTGCTGCAAGTCTGGTAACAGTGTTTGCTGCGCGGGCATCGAGCCAGATCCAGGCGTCGCCAACCGGCTTGTTATCGCGTCCCACAAGCCATGTGCCGTCGCCTTGACCTGTAACGGAGATCGCGGCGGTGCGTTCACTCAAATTTGGAATTTTATCGGCAAGGCCGCGCAAAGCCTTGGCACAATCTTCCCATGTCTGGGAAAGAGATTGCGTAACGGCACCGTGCTCACCGGTTTCGTATTTGTTGCGGACAGCCGCCGAATCGAGTTGACGACCATTCAGGTCGAATGCCACAGCCTTGACGACGGATGTGCCCGCGTCGATGCCGATGATTATATCACCTTTACCACGCATGACTGAATTACGCTTTCCCAATCAGGTCCTTTGCGGACATTTGGATTTCTTCCCGCGACAAAATTTGTCGCTCGCGGCCCATGATTTTTATGAAAATAGGCCTTCGCTCATGATTGAGATAACATAACGGCATCGGTCTGTCTGTAAAATTTTTGTGCACAAGCATTTTTTTTCACCAAATGGTGATGACGGCAAAATTTGCCGGTTTGGCAGAGGGGTTTCCTGCACAGTGCTTAATAAGGAGAGATGGTATTTTACCCAATTAGTTTGTTGTTTTTATTAGTAATTTTATAAGAATGACGTATGTGTGGTCAATGTCTTTATCCTTGTTGAGGTTGCTTGAGAATGGTGCTACAGGACGCGAATTGTGCTGGAGCTCTGTGAGTTTTTGGCGCAGGATTGTGCGAAATTCGGGATGTTTTGAAAAGACGCGATTGACAGATATGGGTCTTTATAACATGATTATTGGAGTTGATAACATGCTGCTATCATAGAACATGACGGCGGCATATTTGTTTCCAGGCCACGCGGAGGGGCGGTGTCGGCGACATGCGGAGGATTTAATGTTTAAGATTTCTACCCCTGTTTGCCCCGCTCTTTTGGCTTCCTCTCATGTGTGGGAGCAAGGGTAGTGCAGCATGGACGCACGCTCCTGGCTGTGTAAGTTCAGCCGCATCATCCGTTTCACCAACGACAATCCGGCATAATTTGCTGAAGGCGTTTGATAATGAGTACACAAGCTAATCAAGTTTCACAGAAACCCGCCAAAATGAACCGCGCAACCCTTTGGAGTGTGGTTGCTGCGGTTGTGGTTATCGGTGCAATTGGTTTTGATACGAAAGTTGTGAAGATCGGATCTGATGCCGATGTCCGTCAGCAGGTTTTCTCACCTGAAGCTTATGGCGCGTCGGAATTTCCGAAGGTCAAGGCAAGCGTTGAAGAACGTGCAGTTGATGCTGTCGAAGTTGGTGCTGCGCTTGTTGCTGACAAGGTTGCGGCTGGCAAGAAATACGGTGTTGGCAGCGTGAACCCGGTTATCCCGGTCAAGTTCACGGGCACAGTCGAAGAGCGCAAGTCGAACTTTAACGTCATCAAGGTTGATGGTTTCCCCGAAGGCATGGCAATTCGTGTTCAGACCGGTCCGGCTGTCAACGGTACCGATCTGCGAGATGCAACCGGCACAATCGAATTCGGTCAGTTTAAGAACCAGATTGAGTTCCAGAATGCCGGTTCCGCGCTCAACAATGAGATGAAGAAGCAGGTTCTCGAAGGCGTTGATGTTGACAATCTCGTCGGCAAGACGGTTTCGGTCACGGGCGTTTTCAAGCTTGTCAACCCGAAGAACTGGCTGGTTACGCCAGTGGAATTGCAAGTAAAATGACCGCTCAGACCAAAGTTGAAGGCAAGCACGGCGAAGTCGTTCTTTCCGCACATGACGTTGCCAAGGCTTATGGGCGTATCAATGCGCTCAAGGGCGTGAACTTTGAAATCCGTCGCGGTCAGGTCACCACGCTTTTTGGCGAAAACGGTGCAGGCAAGTCGACGTTGATGAAGGTTTTGTCGGGTGTTATTCAGCCAACTTCTGGCACGATCATCCTTGATGGCGAGCCGGTGGTTTTCAATTCTTCGACCGAAGCACGCGATCGCGGCATTTCGATTATCCATCAGGAGCTGAGTCTCGCGCCCAATATGAATGTGCGCGACAACATCTTCATGGGACGCGAAATTCGTGGTGCAACAGGCGTCAATTTCGCAGAAGAAGAACGCCTGACCCGCGAACTTCTTGCAGAACTTGAGGAAGACATCGATCCGCTCACCCTTGTCGAAGAGCTTCGTCTCGGCCAGCAGCAGGTTGTCGAAATTGCGCGTGCGCTTTCGGTCAATTCCCGCATTCTCATCATGGATGAGCCGACTTCGGCGCTGAGCGCTTCGGAAGTGGAAGTGCTGTTCAAGGTCATTCGTGACCTGAAAGCGCGTGGCGTGGCGATTGTTTATATCTCGCACCATCTGGAAGAAGCATTGCAGATTACTGATCATGCCGTGGTTCTGCGCGATGGCGCCATGACCGCTTATGCGCCGCGTGCCGAAATCGATCTTGAATGGATCGTTCGCAACATGGTGGGTGAGAACTTTGATCTCGGTTCGCCTCCGGCTGGTTATGAGTGGGGCGATGTCGCGCTTTCTGTCGAAGGACTGACTGTTCAGGACAAGTCCGGTGATTTTGCGCTTGTCGATAACATGTCGTTGAATGTGCGCGCCGGTGAGATCGTCTGTATTTACGGTCTGATGGGCGCAGGCCGCACCGAACTTCTTGAAACGGTCGCAGGTCGCCTCAAGGCAAGTTCTGGCCGCATTCTCCTTGAAGGGCGGGATGTTTCGGGGCTCACAATTGCCCAGCGCATTGATCAGGGGCTGGTTCTGGTGCCGGAAGACCGCCAGCGCGACGGTCTTGTTCAGACAATGACGGTTGGCCGTAATCTTTCGCTGGCCAGCATCGGCGAAATGACAAAGGGGCTTTTCACCTCCACCAAGCGTGAAAAGCACATCGTCGACCAGTCGATCAAGAACGTTCACATCAAGACGGATGGCGGCGAAGCCGCGATCGGTTCGCTTTCTGGCGGCAACCAGCAGAAGGTCGTTATCGGCAAGATGCTGGCAACTGAGCCGAAGGTTATCCTTCTGGATGAGCCAAGCCGCGGTATCGATATTGGTGCCAAGGCAGAAGTGTTCAAGCTGCTGGCTGAAAAGGCCAAGGACGGGCTTGCAGTCGTTTATACGACATCTGAAGTCGGCGAATGCCTCAGCATCGCTCATCGTATCATCGTTATGAACCGTGGACGCATTTCGGCTGAATTCGGCTCCGATGTATCCAAGGAAAAGATCATGGCCGCCTCCGGCGAGTCCATGGTCGGTCACTAAAATAATTATGGAGCACTGATAGAATGTCAGTCACGAGCACCAACGACAAAAAGGCGGCGTCCACCGGGACAAAGCGCAAAACCAGCATCGTGCATTTGCTGCTCGAAGGCCGTGCGTTCTTTGCGTTGATTGCGATCATCGCAGCCTTCTCGTTCCTCTCGCCTTATTACTTTACCGTCAATAACTTCCTCATCATGTCGTCGCATGTGGCCATTTTTGGCCTTTTGGCGATTGGTATGCTGCTGGTTATCCTCAACGGCGGCATCGATCTTTCGGTCGGTTCCACATTGGGGCTTGCGGGCGTTGTTGCCGGCTTCCTCATGCAGGGCGTCAATATTCCTGAGCTGGGCGTGATCCTCTATTTCCCGGTCTGGGCGGTTGTTATCATTACCTGTGCACTGGGTGCATTTGTTGGTGCCATCAACGGGGTCCTGATCGCTTATCTACGCGTTCCGGCCTTCGTGGCGACGCTTGGTGTGCTTTATTGCGCACGCGGCGTAGCGCTTCTGATGACCAATGGTCTGACCTACAACAATCTCGGTGGCCGTCCTGAACTCGGCAATACCGGTTTTGACTGGCTTGGCTTCAACACGCTTTTTGGTGTGCCGATTGGCGTTCTGGTGCTTGCTGTTCTGGCGATCATCGTTGCAGTCGTGCTCAATCGCACCGCATTTGGCCGCTGGCTCTATGCTTCGGGTGGCAATGAACGTGCAGCCGAACTTTCGGGTGTTCCAGTCAAGCGCGTGCAGATTTCGGTCTATGTGATTTCGGGTATTTGTGCTGCAATCGCTGGTCTGGTTCTGTCTTCGCAGCTGACTTCGGCTGGTCCGACCGCAGGTACAACATACGAATTGACGGCAATCGCCGCAGTCGTGATCGGTGGCGCTGCGCTGACGGGTGGTCGCGGTACAATTCTGGGCACGCTTCTGGGTGCATTTGTTATCGGCTTCCTGTCCGATGGCCTCGTGATCATCGGTGTATCGTCCTACTGGCAGACTGTCTTTACCGGCGCGGTTATCGTGCTCGCGGTTCTGCTCAACAGCATTCAATATTCCCGACGTTGATGGTTACGGCTCCGTCCACCGTTCCGGGCGGAGCCGGTTCTTCGGGGGTAGCGAAAACTTTCCAAGACGGCGACCACATTTAAAAGTCTCGCCCATTGGAAGTGGTAACGCCGGGAAACCGGTATAACTCAATGATAATTGTTACGGGAGTGAGACATGTTTAAGAAGGGTATGCGCGTTCTGTTTGCTGCTGCTGCAGCATTGCCGCTAATCGCCAGCACCGCATGGGCTGAAGGTCTGATTTCAATCGTGGTCAACGATCCTTCGAACCCATACTGGTACACCGAAGGTGAAATCGCCAAGAAAACCGCTGAAGGCCTCGGCTATTCGGCTGTTGTTGGCGGCCACAAGGGTGACACCAACACCGAAAGCAACCTGATCGACACCGCAATTACCAACAAGTCTGTTGCGATCATTCTCGACCCGGCAAATGCTGATGGTTCGGTCGGTGCGGTCAAGCGCGCTGTTGCCGCTGGCATTCCAGTGTTTCTGGTAAACGCTGAAATCAACCAGGAAGGCTTGGCTAAAGCTCAGCTCGTTTCCAACAACGCACAGGGTGCAGCACTTGGTGCAACGCAGTGGGTTGAGAGCGTTGGTGAAGAAGGCAAGTATGTTGAGCTGTTCGGTTCGCCGTCAGACAACAATGCTGCCACGCGTTCGAACGGCTATGAAACAGTTCTTTCGCAGTATCCGGACCTCGTAAAGGTTGGTCAGGACGTTGCGAACTGGAACCGTACGCAGGGTCACGACAAGATGCAGGCTCTGCTTCAGGCAAACCCGGACATCATCGGCGTTATCTCGGGTAACGACGAAATGGCTCTTGGTGCAATCGCTGCTCTGAAGAAGGCTGGCAAGCTTGATCAGGTCAAGGTTGGTGGTTTCGACGGTTCGCCAGATGCCGTTGCTGCGATCAAGGCTGGTGAACTGCAGTACACCGTTCTGCAGCCAGTTGCGATCTTCTCGGAAGCTGCTGTCAAGCAGGCCGACAACTTCATCAAGACTGGCAAGACCGGCGTTGACCAGGAAAAGCAGCTTTTCGATTGCTTCCTGATCACCAAGGACAATGTTGACAAGTACACTGCTCCATTCGTTCTGGAACAGTAAGACCTACATGGATGGGGCGCGGGTTAAACCCCGCGCTCCTCTAAGTATTTTAGTACCGATGCTATGAATCGGGACCGGTCAATACATTGAGCGGGCTGGGGACGAGTGGTAAGCATGGTTACAAGCAACAAAGCAAGCATTGATAGCCTTCTGACTGAGCAGGTGCCGAACGATAGCCGCCACGCACGTCAGCTGGTTCGCCGCCAGCAAATTGCTGAACTGATTATGTCAGAAGGATCGGTGCGGATCGAAGATCTGACCGAGCGTTTCGCAATCAGCCTTATGACCGCGCATCGTGATGTGGACGAACTGGTCAGTCGCGGCCTGTTTCGTAAATCACGCGGTATCGTTTCCGCAGCCCCGACAAGCCTCATTGAAGCAAGCGATCTTTATCGCGTCGCCCGTCAGTCTGAAGAGAAGAAACTGATCGCCGAAGCCGCGATGCAGTTTGTTGAGCCGGGTCAGGCCATTTTCTTTGACGACTCTACAACCGTTCTACAGATGGTGCCTTATCTGCCGGAAAAGGGGCCATTGACCGTCATCACCAATTCACTGATCCTGATGAACGAAGTGCGTGACATGAAAGATGTCACGCTGCTCGGTCTCGGCGGTCAACTTTATAACTGGTGCAACGCCTTTGTTGGTGGGATGACGATTCATGAAATCCGCCGTCTGCGTGCGGATGTGGCTTTTATTTCGATTGCTGCAATTACCGATGATCTGCTGTTTCACCAATCACCTGAAATGATCGAAACAAAGCGCGCTATGCTTGAATGTGCGGCAAAGCGCGTGCTTTTGACCGATCACACGAAATTCGAGCGCAGGGCGCTGCATAATTTTGGTGCATTGAAAGATTTCGATGTCGTTATCGTTGATGACAAGACATCGCTTGAACACATTGAGCGGATGCAATCGCAGAACATCAATGTGGTTATCGCCGGTTCTGGCGGAACGAAAGAATAAGCCGGAAGGCTTCAGAATTTAGCGCATATATATCAGGAAATACGATCCATGCCGTCTCTGTTGGGAATTGATAGCGGACTGACCGTCACCAAGGCCGTTATATTTGACGTTGATGGGACGACGCTTGCCGTCGCCCGTCGCCGTGTACCCCAATATTTTCCAAAACCGCGCCATGTTGAGCGCGACATGGATGAATTCTGGACTGCAACTGCGGATGCGATTGCCGAAGCGCTTTCAAAAAGCGGACGCCCTGCCTCTGACATTCTCGCGATTGCCACCACGGCCCATGGCGATGGCATCTACATGCTTGATAAGGACCAGCGTCCACTTGGCAAGGGCATTCTGTCGCTGGATAGCCGCGCCGTTGACGTGGCTGAGCGCTGGGTAAACAGCGCTGTTGCAGAGCAGTCAATTGCGATCACTGGTCAACTGCCACACGCGTCTGCTCCTTCCGCCATTCTGGCCTGGGTCAGGGAAAATGAGCCTGAACGTTACGCACGTATCGGCCATGTGATTGCATGCAAGGACTGGCTGCGCTTCTGTCTGACGGGTGAAGTCGGCACAGACCGCACCGAAGCATCGACGTCCTTTACCGATTACAAAACACAGGATTATTCGCAGGACGCGCTTAAACTTTTCGGCCTCGAAGCACTTTGGGATGCGCTGCCGCGCATGTCGCGTTCAGATGAAATCGTGGGTGGTGTTTCGCAAGACTGCGCAAACCGTACCGGGCTTGTCGCCGGAACGCCTGTCGTCGGTGGCTTGCATGATGTGACTGCTTCGGCGCTGGGTGTCGGTGGTCTCAAGATTGGTACAGTTGCAGTTGTCGCCGGGACCTACTCGATCAATGAAACGCTGTCGTCGAAGCCCAATATCGATAAGAGCTGGTTCTGCCGCAATGGGATTGCGCCGGGTGAGTGGAACAATATGTCCATTTCGCCTGCTTCGACCGCAAATTATGACTGGTTTCTTGACAAGCTCTGCCCGGCTGAACGTCGTGAAGCGGAAGAAACAGGACGCTCAATTCATGACATGCTGAGGCCAGAAATCGACGCAGCATTGGCTAAGCCTTCAACGGCTTTGTTCCACCCTTATCTGTTCGGATCACCTTACGGTGCGATGGCGAGCGGTGCGTTCTTTGGTCTGCGTGGCTGGCAGGAGCGTGGCGATATGTTGCGCGCGGTCTGGGAAGGCATTGCTTTTAACCACCGCATCCATGTCGATCATTTGAAAGATGGTTTTGAAATCTCGAGCGCCCGTCTGACGGGCGGCGTGTCGCGCAGTCCTTCATTTGCGCAGATGTTTGCCAATGTGCTGGGTATGCCGGTCACTGTCACCGATACGGATGAAGCGGCAGCATGGGGGGCTGCACTTTGTGCAGGCAAGGGTGCTGGCGTTTTCGCCGACGTTTACAGCGATCCGCGCGATCTTGATGCGATTGGCCGGACCTATATCCCCGATGCTGCGCGCAGCGAACAATATGAAAAGCGCTATGCCTTGTTCAAGGAAATCGCATCCGCGATGGGGCCGATCTGGTCCAAAATTGATGCGCTTACAGATTAGAGCGCATCCCGAAAAGTGTGAAACGGTTTTCGGATAAAGATGCGCGTTAAGACAATGATTTAGAGCGCCGATCTGATTCAGTTAGATCGAAATGCGCTCTAAAAGACAGCGAAGACAGTGAAATGAACGATTTCGTAAACAGTGCCCAAATGAAGAACCGCATCAGCCAACTCGAAGCTGACGGTGTTGATGTGCTTATTCTGGGCGCGGGTATCAATGGCGCGGGGCTCTATCGCGACTTGAGTGAACAGGGTGTGAGCTGTTTCATTGTTGATAAGGGCGATTTTGGTTCCGGTACGAGTGCGGCTCCGTCGCGCCTTATTCACGGTGGCCTCAAATATCTTGAAACCGGCGAATTTGGTCTCGTGGCGCAATCAACGGTCGAGCGCAATATTTTGCTCAAAAATGCGCCGCATAACGTCCGTCCGCTACCGACATTTATTCCGGTTTTCTCTTGGACGAAGGGCATAACAGCAGCACTTCGTACTCTGTTTGGCTCGACAACAGCACCACGCAGTCGTGGTGCCGTGCTGATCAAAATCGGCCTTGGTCTTTACGATTATTTTGGTGCGCGCGAGCGCGTTATGCCAAAGCACAATTTTCTTTTGAAAAAGAGTGCTTTGAAAGAAATGCCTTATATGACGCCGTCAATCGTTGGCGGTGGCATTTATTATGACGCATGGGTCAGTAAGCCGGAACGTTTGGTTTATGAGCTGATCAGCGATGGTTTGAAGGCCAATTCGAAAAGTGCGGCAGCGAATTTCACGGCCATTGTTGCGGCCGCAGACGGCGCAGTGAGTTTTGAAGGGCCGGATGGCGCGCAATTCACGGTTAAGCCAAAAATCGTGATCAACGCGGCCGGTCCATGGATCGATCATGTTAATGCGGCGCTTGGTAAAGAAACCAAGATGATCGGCGGCACGAAGGGTTCGCATATCCTCATTGACCACCCTGAACTGGTCAAAAGCCTAAAGGGTCGCATGATCTACTTTGAGGCGGATGATGGTCGTATCTGCCTTGTCTATGATTATCATGGTCTTGCGCTGGTCGGTTCAACGGATATTCCGGCCAACAATCCGGATGAGGTTTTTGCGGAAGACAAGGAAATCGATTACTTCATCGAAAGCCTGCGTTCGCTGCTGCCGAAGCTGAAATTTGATCGCAGCCAGATCGTCTATACCTATAGCGGTATTCGCCCGCTGCCAGCCTCCAATGCGTCGGAGCCGGGGCTTATCAGCCGTGACCACTCCGCACCGGTTATTGAGCCGGATGCAGGCCGTCCGTTTGCAATTATTTCGCTGGTCGGCGGCAAGTGGACGACGTTCCGCGGCTTTGCGGAGGAAGTGGCAGACACGGTGCTCAAGCGCTTTGGCCGCGAACGTCTCAAATCAACCAGAACTCTGACCATCGGCGGCGGCAAGGATTACCCGGCAGATGACCGTGCGCGCACCGCATGGGTGGCAAAATACGCCAAGGAAACCGGGCTTGCAGTCGAACGTGTCGAGACACTTTTGCAGCGTTATGGCACAACGGCATTGCCAATCATTCAGGACGAAGCCAAAGTTGGTGTTACGCTTTTGCCTGATACGGACAGTATCAGCCGTGCGGAAATTGCGTGGATCGCGCGTAATGAGCTTGTCGTTCATCTCTCCGATGTTGTTTTGCGACGTACTACACTGGCAATTGACGGCGCGCTGTCGAATGCCAATCTCGCAGCAATCGCCGATATTCTCAGTGTTGAGTTTGGCTGGGATTCAGTGCGCAAGGCGCAGGAGCTTGAGCTTGTGATTGCCGAGCTCTCAAAGCGTCACGGGATGACGCTTGGCGAGCAGCCAGCAAAACGCCGCTGATATAACAAAAAAACGGGCCACTGGCCCGTTTTTATTTGCTCAATGATTGCACGCCATAGGGTGCTAAAGTTATTGCCTCACCGCCTGCAATGACCACAGCCTGTTCATGGGATGTAATATTAACAAGCCAGACCTTATCTTCTACGGCAACCGCAAGAACGGCTGATGGACGCGACGACTGGCACAATTGGAAGTTTTTCCCGGCAAGCTGCGCAAGCACTTTTACCACGTTGAACAACGGACGCTTGTCACCCCTAGCTGTCGGCTCACCGTCACCTGCAAGAAGCCCGAACGGGCCGGTGAGGGCTGAAAGTGTCAGGCTATCAAGGCCAGCATTCAGCACCGAAATGGCATAGGCCATTGCAAAACTTTCAGCGAATTTTCCATTATGGCGTGGGTCGCGATTGGCCATGGCAATGCGCTTGCCATGCGGGTTTTCCATCGTTCTGCTGCCATAAGGGTTCTGGCGCATGGGTATGGTCGACGGCCCAATACGATAGGGTTTGTCGCCGTAGATCGCCCGTACAGAACGGGTGATGAAAGGCAGTGCCTCCAATGTCTGCATGATGCTCAGATCGTCAGCGGCATGGACAATCGGATTGGTGCAATGGGTGATAAAATCAATCAGGTCACCCGGAACACGCTTGCGATTAAGCTCGGTGAAATAGCTCAGCATTCCACCGCCGAGCCGCGCATTCGGGAAGGCCTCTCTTGCTGCCGCATAAACATCTTCAAGCGGCGGGCAGGGTGGCCATTTGCTGCCGGGCGGTGTGGACTGCCGGTCTATCGATGGTGAAATAATGATCGCATCCGGGTCAAAGCCAGCCGCTTCCATGTCAGAAGCAATTTGCTTCGTTTCATTTATAAGCAATTTCTCACAAGGCAATGCAATTTCTAGAGAAATTCGTCCTTGATAGCTTGCTGCCAGGGCTGCAAAATCCGCAAAAGCCGAGCCTTTATGATCTGCAAGCGGGTCGTAATGAAATAACAAATCCTGCGGGCCAGTTTCCTGCAACAGATCAATCGCGGCAAGGCTTGCTTTGGCTTCTTCCGGTGTGATGATAATACCGATATTCGGCATTTTGCCACTTGTGTCACCAAGCGTAATGCTCACCGGCTTGGCATACCGGGTGGTATTTGGTCTCGCTGTGCGCGTGTCAGTAATGTTGAGCACAATGCGCTGATGCTGGGGTTTTAAGGCTTCGATCGGATAAGGCCATGGCAAAGCAAGCGGACGCACATAGGTCTTATAAGATGCATCGGACCAGTTGCGCTGATCTTCCATCTCAAACGTATCGCCTTCCATGCGGCACTCGGCTGAAACGCCTGGCATGGCCTCATGGGTGATTGCACGCATGTCCTTGAAAGGCTGCCATGGCTCGATCAGATCGGGCAGGCGGGTTTTATTGAGTGTACCGTCGATATGCTCGACGCTCACAGGTGAGCCTGCCACGCCGACGATTGGGTGGAGGATGCAAAAACCGCAACGATTGGTTTCAAAACCTGTCGCGCTATTGGCAACAGCATCGAAAGTGAGCCTGCCTCCGCTCTCTGCCTGAATGCGTACATCAATGGTGAGTTGGGTCGCATCCGGGCCTTTGCAACGCGCCTGATAGGTGACGAGAAAACCGCTGTCGTTTCGCTCGACGTTCAGATCATGGATTTCCGGGTTATAGGTTCCCCAGTCACGATCCCGCACCAGATAGGAGATGCTACGCAGAACTTCAACGCCATCATATTGAATGGTGCGAAGGTTGCCATCGCTTAGATCAACCTCAAGCAGGCCCGCTTTTAAACGCTTCGGCTTAGCTTCTGCTTCACGCGTACCATAGAGCAGAAAAGGATCGATGTTGCTCATTTGAGCAACGCCGTAATGTCGACGCGGTTGCCGCTCGCAGCACTGTTATAAGCAGCTTCGACAAGTGCGAAAGTCTTGAGATTATCCGCGCCCGATGTGGAAGTTTCTTTGCCCGATGCGAGCTGCGCCACCCAATGCTGCTGAATAGCAAAAACGCTTTCCTGAATATTGTGCCATGGACGTGAGGCCCATGAAAGCAGCTTTGGCGAAACGTCGGAAACCGTGGTGCCGTCTGGCGTCATCACTTCAAGGCGGTAGCCGTGATAAAGCCGGATAGAGCCGTTCTCGCCATCAAGTTCAATAAGTGTTTCCGGGAATGGATCTGTCTCCAGCTTGGTGGCGTAGCTCACATCGACAATCGAGGTGGCACCATTTTCATGGTCCATGAGAATGGTTGCTACGTCTTCGCCTTTGATCTTGGGGTTGACGCGCTTGGTGCGTGCGACAAGGCTGGTCACATCGCCCAGAATAAAGCGTGCAATATCAAGCGTGTGAATGCCTAAATCTTCGATGATAAAGCGTTCGCCCTCTGCAAGATAAGGTTGGCCGGAAAACACGTCGAAGCCGGAGCGGAAGGAGAAACGTCCCCAGAAAGGCGTGCCGATAGCGCCGCTATCAAGCGCCTTGCGCACTGCCTGAATGGGTGTCTGCCAGCGGAAGTTTTCATGGACCATCAGCGGAATACCCGCTTCATCGCAGATCTTCACCATGGCCTTTGCATCATCGAGCGTTTTGGCAAAAGGTTTCTGGCAGATTGCGGGTAGCTTGTGGGCCGCTGCAAGCTCCACCAGAGCGCGGTGGCTTGAAACTGTGGTGGCGATGTCGACAAAGTCGATGCAGCCATCTGCAAACAGCGCCTGCGCATCCCTGTAGCGGCGTTCGATGCCAAACTGGTCGCCGACAATTTTCAACCGCTCAGGATCGCGGTCACAGATTGCGACGATTTTGGCACCGGAAACGTCATTCCATGCATGCATCTGGTTGATTGCGAAGAAACCGCAGCCGATCAGCGCGCCATTCAATTCTGCCATTTACTGAACCTTTATCCTGCTTTTCGGGACGTGCTCGTGTTCAATATTGGCGAAACTGCTGAAATTGCAAAATTTGCGCAATTTTCTGCATGTTTCCTCCCAAATCAAGCCTGTCTCCCAAACGGCTGAAAAAGGGAGGGCTAGCGCCCTCCCTCATAGTAATTACGTGATGCGACGGATGCTTTCTGCGATTTCTTCCGGTTCAAAAACGTTCTTCCAGTCGTCACGCATCAGCGCAGGAATACCGAATTCGATTGCCTTGTTGCAGGCATCGGAGAACACGCCCTGGACTTCGCCAAAGATGACGGCGCCAAGAACATTCATGTGGCCGAGCAGGAAGTCGCGCGCTGCTTCTTCAGGAACGCCGCGACGAACGCATTCGTCCATGGCCTGCTTCATCACAACCAGAAGCGATGCGCAAACGGTTTCCGAAAGACCTGGCTCGAGGATTGCAAGCTGCTCGACGGTGACGCGGTGCGAACGCATGACGGGTGCCCAGATGACCTTGGCGATTTCTTCACCCAGTGCATAAGCTTCTTCCGGGCCCTGCATCAGGGCTGAAACGATGTGCTGCTTGGCAAACAGACCGCCGAAGTGGTCTTTCTTTGCCTGCATGTCGGTTTCGTCGTTGAAGATTGGTGGATGGCAAGGATGGGTCACGAAATAGGTGAGGTCTGCGCGTTCCGGCAGGTGACCGGCAAATGGTGCGGCTGCATCGAGTGCAATAACCATCGTGCCAGGCTTGAGCTTGTCAACAATGCCTGCTGCAACTTTACCGATGATGGTATCTGGCACAGCCAGAATGACGACGTCTGCGCCTTCCAGCCCTGCATCCGCATCGATGGTGTCGATGCCGAGTTCGTTTTTCAGACAATCCTTACCGGCGTCGCTGACTTCGATGTGACGAACGTCAAAGCGCGAACCTTTGAGGTTCTTGGCCAGACGGTAGCCCATCTTGCCGCCCGCTCCAAACAAAGCGATAGCTGTCATAATTGTATTTCCTTCCCGTAGTTTTGGTATCCAACTGGCATAACCAGTCAATGAGTCTTCCAGTTTCACGCGGTCAAGCCATCGCGAATCTGGCTGAAATATCCGTCAGAACCGACCTGACCGCCCTTGAGAGCAATCTGGAGGCCGTTGGTGGCGGCGTGAGCGCCGTGCGCCGTGCAAAGCGGCGACCCCGGTGTTTGTGGAAGCGGCAGAAGCGTGGTGAGTGCATCGACGTGCAATTCACGCAATGCGTGGCTGGACGTATCGCCGCCGGCAATGACCGCGCGGGTAAGCTGTTCGCGCTCGACAAGGCTGCGGAGGATGAAGCCGAGGCTGCGCGCCAGTTTGTGGCGGCTGCCTGCGATCTTGTCGATTTCTACACCGCGATCAGCCGAGGGGCCGAGCGCCGTGTTGAGGATCACGCTGTTGCCTTGCTTGAGCGCCTTCTGGCCTTCTGCAATGGCGGTTTCGATAGCCTGAGCACTGTTTTCGCCGATAATATCGAGCGGATTGAGATCAATGCCGGTAAAGCCGGAAGCGGTCGCGTGGCGGATCTGGCGCTCGGTGGTTGGTGACACGCTGCCTGAAACGACCGCAATGCGGTCCGCCTTTCCGGGAAGCGCAAACTCTTTCTTCGCACCGATCAGCCCGGCTTTGGCCCATGCAGTCAGAAGCGCATATTCAACGCCTGACGAACCAGCAACAAACCAGCCCGCATCAGGACGCAAACGCCAAAGCTGTTCGCCCGCCTGCAACTGGCTTTCGTGGCTGTCGACGTCAAGCAGCAACATGCCGTCAGCATTTTTGGCAATCGCATCCAAGCGGTCATTCGCATCGGCGGCTGAAAGCGCTACGAGGTCCGCAAGTACGGTTTTCAGAGCTGTCTGCTGTGCCAGATGGACGCGTAGGTCCGCCTCGTGCATTGGCGTCACGGGATGACGGCTCATGACCGGATGGCGGTCTATACGGTAGGTTTCACCCTGATAGGCGGCAAAGAGATTGCCGAAAGCGGTATAGCGCTTGAGCTGTGGTGCGCCGACTATCAGCGGCACATAAGCCTGATTAAAGATCGCTTTGCCGATTTCCACGGCCTTGCCGATATTTCCGACATGCGGTGCGGAATCGAATGTCGAGCAGACCTTGTAATGGGCAATCGCAGCATTCAGGCTTTTCAGCCAGTTGAATGCAGGCGTGAGATTTTCCTGCATCCATTCCGGCGTTTCGCTGCGGCTGGTGCCTGCAAGGCCGATGGCTTTGCAATGGGAAAAGCGTGACAGAAGCTCTTCGTCCGGCACATTCATGAACAGCACAGTGTCAACGCCGTTGGAAGCCATGGCTTCCATAACGTCGGTCGAGCCGGTGAGGTCGTCGCCGTAATAGGACAGGAGAAGATTATTCGTCATTATTCGCCTCCTTTCCCGAACTTATCGAGCGAGGCTGCAAGCTCAGGATGGTTCGTGGCATAGGTTTCAAGAGGGATGCCAGCGACTGCTGCTTCCCATGCCTGCTGCACGGCACGAACACCAGCTGCCGGGCCACCCGGATGACTGACAATGCCGCCGCCGCAAAGATAAAGAAGGTCCGTCGTGCGACCTGTGCGCTCATAGGTTTCAGGTGCCTGTCCGCCCCACTGGCCGGAACCTGCCACAGGCAGCGGACAATCGGTCGGGTCGAACAGCGGCGTGCTGACAGCCTTGAACGAATTGACGAAGCTTTCGTCCGGCTCCCAGTATTTCACGCGGATGCCGTTGATCTGGAACTGATCGACGCCGAGCAGGCGCCAGAACTGCTGATAGACGCGGAAATCCATGCCCGCACCCGGATTGCGGGTCAGGATGTCCCAGCCGTTACGGTGCGCATGTAGCACAAGACCGGAACGCTTGCGCAGGAAGCTCATGCCGCCAAAACCGACGGAGTTGATGTTGACAACCGCGCAATTACCGCCAGCCTCCAGCACCATGTCATGATTGCGCATCATCTCATCAGGATCGGCGTGTGAAATGCCGAAAGCATACATAACTTTCTTGCCGGTCTTCTGCTCGTGATCGAGAATAAGCGGCATGATCGCTGCAATGCGCTCTTTAAGTGGCGAATAGGCAGGGCTCATCAGCTTTTCATCATCCTTGATGAAATCGACGCCGGATTCGATCAGTTCACCGACGAGTTCTGCTGTCTCATGCGGACGCAGGCCGAGTGCTGGCTTAACGATAGTGCCAATGATTGGGCGCTTTTCAACGCCTGTCAGACGGCGGCTTCCGGCTATGCCGAATTGCGGGCCGGGATGCGCGCCCTTGAAAGCTTCCGGCAGCTTCATGTCGATCACGCGGATGCCGGTCATGCCCTTGATCGAGTAAACACCGCCAACGGCAATCGTCATCAGCGCTGCAAGGTCGGTGCCGATCGCATCGAGCGGAAAAGCAATGTCCACATCAGCACGCTTGATAGGGTCGTGTCCGGGTTCAAGCTCTGGCCAGGCTGGAACTGTTGCGTCTTCAAGGGGGCGGATTTCCAACACACGCGCTGCAACGCGGGCTTTTAATTCTTCCGTTTCACCGGGGAGGGCGACAAAAGTGCCGGTCGACTGATCGCTGGCGATTTTGGCGGCCATCTTTTCGATGCTGCCGGTTGTCTCAATGCGATAGGTCAGACAGATGTTCATCGGGTTCTTTGTCGCTCGCTGCTTTTTTGAAGCGCATCCCGAAAACCGTTTCACACTTTTCGGGATTCGCTCTCGTGTTCCACCCATGTCAGAAAGGCTCTGACATTTTATGTCGCGCATTCGCCGGAAAGTTTCTCCTCACTTCCCGGGATGCCATTGAAGCACTTGGCTCCGATAGCGAACTGGTATAATGAGTATTCCAATATCTGCAAGTGGAAAATTGTTGGCCCATTCATGAGAATGTGGGTAACAACTTTCATCCCGTCGCTTGAAGATGCATAAGGGGGGAGAAAGCTCATGAACAGTGAGATGCCATGAACAAGCCCATAGAACCCATCGTTCGCCGCAAGTTATCTGACGAAGTTTTTGACCGGCTCGAAAACATGATTACGTCTGGCGAATTGACGCCCGGCGATGAAATGCCGTCTGAACGCGTGCTGATGGAGCGTTTTGGTGTGGGCCGCCCGGCGATCCGCGAGGCGATGCAGTCACTTGCCAAGATGGGGCTGGTCAGCATTTCGCATGGCGAGCGTGCAAAGGTGTTAAAGCTTACTGCGAGGTCTATCTTTCAGCAGGTTGATCCTACAGCGAAAATTATGCTCGCTCAATCGATTGATACGCTGGAGCATCTCAAGAGTGCGCGTATCTTTTTTGAGCGCGGTATTGCCCGTGAAGCTGCCCTTAAAGCGAGCGATAAGGACATTGCCGATCTTCGTGCGATCGTCGAGCGGCAGCGGGAATCGTTGGGCGATGCGGATGCATTCATTTCAGCCGATATGGAGTTTCATATCCGTATTGCGAAAATATCCGGCAATCCGATTTTTGTAGCGGTGAGCGAGTCTATGCTGTCCTGGCTGCGCGAATATCACACTCATATGCTGATTTGGACGGGTAAGGAAAACTACACGCTGGTTGAGCATGAAGAAATTCTTGATAGTATCGCTAAACGAGACCCGGATGCTGCGGAAGGTGCCATGCTTCATCACCTTGAACGTTCAAGGGGCTTATATACAAAATAGTAAGCCGTTCTTCCAACACCGCTAAAATGCGTTTTCAGAAGAGCCCCGCGCATCTGGAAAAATGCACGGGGCTCTCGATGTTAGGCTCTGCCTGTGAGGGAAGCATTGAGCAGATCAAGCGCACCCTGCTTCGTGAGTTCAATCGGATTGCCGCCTGCTGTCGGATCGACAATGGCCATTTCTGCGATCAGTGTCTTGCGGCCTTCGTCCATTTCAAGGCCCTTGATAAAATCCTGCAATGTGTCGGGAACACCGAGATCGCTGCGTAATTTCATGATTGCGTCAATGAACCCGTCAAATCCGCCTTTGATACCCAGATAATTTGCAAGCCGTTCAATGCGCTTTTCGATTGCAGCCCGGTTGTGATACAGAACATAAGGCATGAAAACGGCGTTGGTCATGCCGTGATGTGTGTCGTAAAGCGCACCAATTGGATGGGATAGCGAGTGGATCGCGCCCAGCCCTTTTTGGAATGCGGTTGCCCCCATGGCGGCTGCCGCCATCAGATTGGCACGGGCTTCAATGTCGGAGCCATTGGCATAGGCCTTTGGCAGATTTTCAAATACCAGTCGGATACCTTCAACCGCAATGCCATCGGCCATGGGGTGAAAACCGGGCGCGCAATAGGCTTCCAGACAATGCGCAAGCGCATCCATGCCTGTGCCAACAGTGATGGAAGGCGGCATGCCGATTGAAAGCTCAGGATCGGCAATGACCGTCACGGGGAGCATTTTTGGGTGAAAAATAACTTTCTTGGTGTGGGTTGCTTCATTGGTCAGAACGCCCGCGCGGCCCACTTCCGAGCCGGTTCCCGCCGTGGTCGGCACGGCAATAATCGGCGCAATTGCGCTGCTGTCAGCGCGGGTCCACCAGTCGCCAACATCTTCAAAGTCCCAGACAGGGCGCGTTTGACCTGCCTGAAAGGCTATGAGCTTTCCCAGATCAAGTGCGGAACCGCCACCAAATGCAATCACACCATCATGCTTGCCGTCATTAAAGACGTTGACGCCAGCATTGAGGTTGCTTTCAACCGGGTTGGGCTTCACATCGGAGAAGACGGCATATTTGACGCCTGCCTTATCAAGAATGGCAAGCGTGGAAGCAACCACGGGAAGTTTTGCAAGTCCTGGATCGGTGACAAATAGTGGGTGTTCGATACCGGCTGCTTTCAGCACGGCCGGCAGTTCCTTAATACGGCCCGGTCCAAAAAGCACGGTGGTCGGGAAATTCCATTTGGCAGTCAGATCGGTCATGTCGATGCTTTCCAGATATTTGAAACAGATCAGATTTTTTCACGCAGGTGGAAGGATTTTGGCCGTGTCAGGTTGCCATAACCGATAGGCGAAAGGGCAGCACCCTTGCCGGTATCCTTCACGCCGGTCCAAACCAATGCCGGATCAAGATAATCGCAGCGGTTCATGAAGACGGTACCGGTTTCGATGCGGTCGCCAAGGCTTGCTGCACGGTCCGTGTCGGTTGTCCAGAGCGAAGCGGTCAGGCCGTAAATGCTGTCATTCATCAGCGCGAGCGCTTCCTCATCATTGCGCACCTTCATGATGCCTACAATGGGGCCAAAGCTTTCTTCCCGCATGACGCTCATCTGGTGATCAACATGGGTGAGCACCTCCGGCGCAATATAAGGCGAACCGGCGATGTCGTTCTCAACTTTCATATTGACGTGCGCTTTGGCACCCTTGCGCAAGGCTTCGGCTTTCTGCTCACGAATAAGATCGGCAAACCGTGCCTGCGCCATCGGTCCTAGCGTGGTTGCGGCATCCAGCGGATTGCCGACGACATATTGCTTTGTCAGATCGATGAAACCATCGACAAATCGGTCATAAACAGCTTCATGCACGTAGATACGTTCGATACCACAGCAGCATTGACCGGAATTGAAAAAAGCACCATCGACCAGATTGGCAACAGCATGGTCGAGATTAACGTCGGGCAATACATAGGCGGGGTCTTTGCCGCCAAGCTCTAGTCCCAGCGTCATGAAAGTGCCAGCGGCTGCCTTTTCGATAGCCCGGCCACCGCCAACGGAGCCTGTAAAGTTGACATGGTCGATGGTGCCTGATGCCAGCAGTTTTTCTGTAGAGCCATGATCGAGAACGATATTCTGGAAAACGCCTTTTGGAATGCCGGCCTTCTCAAAGGCCTGCGCGAAGCGTTCGCCCGTCAGCAAAGTTTGCGTTGCATGTTTAAGCAGAACCGTGTTGCCTGCCATCAATGCCGGAATGATCGTATTGACGGCGGTGAGATAGGGATAGTTCCACGGCGCGATGACCATGACCACGCCCAGCGGAACATGCTTTACATAGCGGCGAAAGCCATCTTTTTGTGCAGGCACATAAGGTTTCAGCGCTTCTTCTGCAATGTCGATCATGTACTGGCCGCGTTCCTGAACGCCGCCATTTTCGCCGCCATAACGTGTGGGGCGCCCCATTTGCCAGGCAATTTCAGGAATGATTTCATCCTGCATTGCGGCCAGCGCATCCAGAGCTGCACGACAATAACCGGCCCGTTCTGCAATGTTTAAAGCTGCCCATTGGGGTTGCGCCTTGCGTGCCGCCGTGACTGCCGCATGGATCGTGGTGTCACTGGCATAGGCGCGCTCTGCATAAACCGAGCCATCGATAGGGGAGATAATTCTGGCCGTGCCGCTCATCGGGCAATTCCTTATGTAAGTTTAATAGCGTTCGAAACCACGATGCAGTTCCCAGTCGGTTACGCGACGGTCATATTCAATCTGCTCCCAGTGGGCGGTGTGGACATAGTGATTGACCACTTTTTCACCGAGTGCTTCCTTGAGGAATGCCGAGTTCTTGAGGGCTTCTGCCGCTTCGCGCAGCGTGTATGGAATTTCCTTGAGTTTGACTGCGCTATAGGCATCGCCAACGAAAGGATCTTCCAGTTCCAGCGCTTCGTCGATACCCTTTAAACCTGCCGCGATAAGCGCTGCAAATGCAAGATAGGGGTTGAGATCAGCGCCGCCAATCCGACATTCGATGCGGATAGATTTGCTGCCTTCGCCACAAAGCCGGAAGCCTGCTGTGCGGTTATCCTGACTCCACATGATCTTTGTCGGCGCGAATGTGCCCGCCTGAAAGCGTTTATAAGAGTTAATATAAGGCGCCAGAAAATACGTATATTCAGCCGCATATTTAAGCTGGCCTGCCACCCATGAGCGCATCAGCGGTGTCATGGTGTGTGGTGCTTTGGGATCAAAAAACAATGGCTCCTTGCCATCCGCACTCCAGATAGAGTTGTGCACATGGCTTGAACTGCCAGCCTTGTCATAATCATATTTGGCCATGAAGGTGATGCACTTGCCATGGGCCTCGGCGATTTCCTTCATGGCGTTTTTCATGATGACATGACGGTCGGCCATTTCAAGTGCTTCCGCATAGCGAACATTGAGTTCCTGCTGACCCGGCCCCCATTCACCTTTGGAGTTTTCAACCGGGATACCGGCAGCACCTAAATGATTGCGCATGGCGCGCAGAACCTGCTCTTCCTTGGTAGTCAGGTGGATCACATAATCCTGCACGTAGGGAGAGGCGGTTTCCATCTCCTGCCAATGTTTGGCGCGCGCGGTTTTATAGGTTTCATCAAAGAGATAGAATTCGAGTTCCGATGCGAAATAGGCGCGATAGCCACGTTCATGCAGGCGGGCGAGCTGCTTTTTAAGAACCGCGCGCGGTGAATGCGCAAGATCTTTGTGATCGTGATGATCAAGCACGTCACAAAGCACGATCGCGGTTTTTTCCAGCCATGGCGCAAGACGCAGGGTGGAGAGGTCTGGCTTCATCACGAAGTCGCCATAACCCTTGTCCCAACTTGCGGCTTCATAGCCCGGAACCGGCTCCATATCGATGTCATTGGCGAGTAGGTAATTGCAGCCATGCGTTTCATCATGGGCCGTTTCCACGAAGAATTCCGCATAAAAACGTTTGCCGATCAGGCGGCCCTGCATATCGACGAAGCAGGCGAGAACCGTATCAATTTCGTCATTTGCGACGGCTTTTTTTAATGTGTCGAAAGTTAGTTGTTCGGCCATTATGCTTCGCTCCTCACGGTATCACGCGCTCAATATCGCTAAAAATCGCAGCAAGTTGCTTAGCCCAGGTTTCCTGCGCTTCACGGGTGGCGATTTCGTCGTTGCGTATCTCAATCATTGCACAGGGTGCATTGCGCGGTCGCGCATGTCGCTCAAGGGTGTAATAAACGCGATCGGCTGGTGAATAGGGTTCATTTACGCCGACGTTCAGCGCCTTGTTTTTCTTAAGTGCAGCAATCAAAGGCTCTGCAATGCGCGCATCCGCATCATGAATAATGCCAATCTGCCATGGGCGTGAGATGCCCTTATAGATTGGCGTAAAGGAGTGAATGGTGACGATCCACGATGGTAGTCCACGTGTGGCACGTGCATGGATGACTTCTTCAATACAGCGGTGAAAAGGCCTGTGCGACAGGTCAATTCGTGCTGTGCGTTCAAGGGAATTGAGATCATGATTGCCGGGGATGACCGTCGTTTCGCTGATTTCAGGAATAAGATCGCGCGCTTCAAGTGGACGATTGCAATCAATCAGCAGGCGTGAGTAGGTCGCCTCTATCAAAGGGGCATCAAGCTGTTGACTAAGATGGCGTGCAACCGCCACAGCACCCGGATCCCAAGCAATGTGTGCGTTTAACGATTGAGGGTCGAGGCCAAGCCCATCAAAGTGCTCAGGCATGAAATTGGATGCATGTTCGCAAACGAAAACATAGGGACTTCCCCCCGCTTCGTTGACGACCAGAACCGGCTTTAGGGCCGGGTCCTGATGATCTCGCTGGTCGGCCATTCTCTCTATTCCCCTGCGCTGTAACTTTTGTTACGTTTTTAAAAAAATGCGCTATTGCGGAATATTTGATACGTCGTAAGATGCTTTGTCAAACATAATTTTGTGCGAAATTGAAAAGAGCTGCGGGAATGGAAATTGCCACATCGATGGGGGCCAGCATCGCGGAGTTGCTGAACGAACGGCTCGAAAGCATGTCCGCCGGAGAGCGCAGTGCCGCGCAAACTCTGATTGCCAATTATCCCATGCTGGGGCTGAAAACAGTGGCAGAATTTTCAGCACAGGCAGGCGTCAGTTCTCCGACCATTCTGCGGTTTGTAAACAGGCTCGGCTTTCAAAGTTATTCGGAGTTTCAGGCGCATTTGCAAAATGAGCTTGCTGCACAGTTGCAATCGCCGCATCATCGCAACGAAAAGCCTGAGAAGGCAACGGATACGGCCTATCCGGCAGTGGAATATACACTTGATAATATTCGGGAAAGTTTTCGGCATCTGGGCGACAAGCAATTGCAGCAGATCGTTGCTGCTCTGAGCAATTCCAAGGGAAACGTTTATCTGATCGGCGGGCGTTTCACAGATCCGATAGCACAATATATGACAGCGCATATGTCGATTATCCGGCCGCATGTTTTCCATCTGGGTGGACAGGAAAGCATGTGGCGTGATCGCCTGCTGGATATGGGAAAACGCGATGTTCTTGTTGTCTTTGACATTCGCCGCTATCAGGAAAGCTTGTTAAGCCTTGCGGAAAAAGCGCGTGGGCGAGGGGTTGAGATTATTTTGATAACCGATCAGTGGTTGTCACCGATTGCCCGTGTTGCCCGGCATGTCTTGGCGGGGCGGATTGCGGTGCCTTCGGCATGGGATTCATCAGCGTCCATTTTCGTTCTTGCGGAAACCATTATTCGCGAAATGACGCGCGCTTTAGAGCATGACAGTGCCGCGCGCATCGCTGAGCTGGAAGCACTCAGATGAGCGCATCACCAAATTAGCCGTGGCCAGAAGCATTTCCTGTTTTGATTGAATCCTTGGAAATGCTCTATTTCCCAGCTTTCGGTGCTTTAAAGACGGGAAACGGATATGTTTTGCCGAGAACGATGCCTGCTTTTTGCAGCACGTCTTCGGGTGCCGCATAAGGCTTATGGATCCAACGCTCCGGCAGGGTTGCAATTTCTGGCACCCATTCGCGTACATAAGCGCCTTCGCTGTCAAACTTGTCGCCTTGCAGAACTGGGTTGAAAACGCGAAAATAGGGGGCTGCATCCATGCCGCAACCTGCCACCCATTGCCAGCTTCCCGGATTGCTGGCGATGTCGGCATCAACCAGCGTGTTCCAGAACCATTTTTCGCCTTCGCGCCAGTCGATCTGCATGTTCTTGCTTAAGACAGAGGCGACGAGCATACGCACGCGGTTATGCATCCACCCGGTTGCCCAAAGCTGACGCATGCCTGCGTCAATCATTGGCACGCCAGTATTGCCCTTTGTCCAAGCCTCAAACAATGCCGGATCATGTTTCCATTCGATATCTGCAAGCGTGTTGCGCATATCGTTTTCGGCAATATCCGGGCGAAAGTAGAGCTGATGATAATGAAAATCGCGCCAGATGAGTTCGGACAGGAATTTCTCGCCGCCGGTCTGGGTATCCGGGTTCTCATCCATCAACGATAGTGTTGCATGCCATGCCTGACGCGGACTAATCTCGCCAAAGCGAAGATGAGGCGAGAGCTTGGAAGTGCCTTCAACATTGGGGCGGTCACGATCGCCTGCATAATTGCGGATGGTCTTATCAAAGAAATGGTAGAGCTGATTGATGGCTGCGGCCTCGCCAATTTCCCACAGATCCTCCATTTTCTTCGACCAGAAAGGCTGTCTGAAAGGCGCTCTTTCCGGTTTATCTTGCAGCGTGGACGGTACAGCTTTCCAGTCAGACGATGAAAGGGGGCGGGTTACGCCTTGCTGGCGCAGGGTCTTTGCGTAAGGCGTGAAGACTTGATACGGTCCACCGCTGCCTGTTTTGATCTCCCATGGCTCTGACAGAAGATTGCCCGCAAAAGAGGCAACGTTCAGCCCTTTGTCTTTCAGAGCTGTTTTGACATGAGCATCCACGTCGCGTTCTTGCGGGGCATAGCGCCGGTTCCAGAAAACAGCATTAAACCCATTTTTTTCGACGAGCTGTTCAATGATTTTCAGTGCGTCGCCATGCACAACAATCAGTTCGACATTGCGCGCATGGAGGCTTTTCTCAAGCGAATTCAGGCTCTGTTCCAGCCACCAGAGCACAGCGCCGCCGGGCGCGCGCAATTGGGGATTGGTTTCATGAACATAAAGCGCGGTTATACTACCGCCGAGTTTGACGGCTGCATCAAGTGCCGGATTGTCCGCAAGGCGCAGATCATTCCGCAACCAGACAAGTGCATTTGCATTCATTGAATAATCCTTGCCTGACGGGCTTGAGAAGATTGAGCATGCGCTGCTTTGATTGTATATGCCAGTTTCTTCACTTGCAGGTTCGTGATTTACGACTCCGGCTTTCTGGGACCGGGAAAAAACGCATTGACGCGGCGTTGCAGTGCGCGGAATTTTTCTCCGCGTGATTTGATCATGTGGTCTTCAAGCGGTGGAATTCCCGATACGTGGACCAGCAGCCAGTACATCTGGATGGGGGCGAGCAGCGATAGCCAGCTCCATGGTGATGCGGTGATTGCCATGAACGGCCATGCGCACCAGAAAAGCCATTCGAAGAAATAGTTTGGATGGCGCGAATAGGCCCAAAACCCGGTCTCGCAGATTTCGGTTTTGGCGGCAGGCGTTTTGCGAAACTGCGCAAGTTGTGCGTCTGACAGCGCTTCGCCCGTGATCGCGATTGCGATAAGTACGACAGCAATCATATCGACGAAATGCGGGAATTCAGCGCGGCTAACAGTGGCAAGGTAGACTGAAAGCACCAGAATAAACGCTGCCCAAGCCTGTATCTGCAAAAACCAGAACAGACGTTTTGGTGCGCTATCGCCCCATTCCTTCATCAGCTTTGCATAACGCGGGTCTTTGCCGTGGGACATGCTTCGCTGTCCAATATGCAAGGCAAGCCGTAGCGACCATGCAAGGATGAGGATCAGGATCGCTGAACGGCGCGGCCAAGAGGTGTCGGCCAGAAGTACGGCGACCATCGCGCCCAGACCAACCGAAAGCGACCATATTGCATCGATCCAGCCGCTTTTGCCGGTTTTTCTCTCCAGCGCCCATGCAAAGCTCATGAGGAGAGACAGAAAGATAGCAACAATCAAAAGAAGGCCGATTTGCATGGCGCACCCTGGGTCAGAATGACGATTTATACCATGCAATACGTTTGGTCCCGCTGTTTGGTTTCCTAAGCCGTTTAAAAAAACCAAGAAAGTTTCAGCATCCGTTGAACCAATCGTCTTCTCAAAACGTAAGATAGAGAAATGCGGCACAGTGAGGGACTTATGGACGTTACAAACCATCCGGGCGGCGCTGAACGTCTTAGGCTCGCGATTATCGGGAGCGGTATTTCTGGTCTGTCTGCTACATGGCTTTTATCGCAACGCCATGACGTCACCGTTTTTGAAGCAGCGGAGCGCATTGGCGGGCATAGCAATACGGTCGAATTTGCAAGCAACACCGGCCCCGTTGCGGTCGATACGGGCTTTATTGTTTATAATGAAGTGACTTATCCAAATCTGACGGCATTGTTTAAAATACTTGATGTTCCGACTGCCGCATCGAATATGTCCTTTGCCGTCTCCATTGGAAATGGCGCTTATGAATATTCCGGCGGCACCGGGCTTGGCCTGTTTGCACAGCGCTCAAATCTCGTTCGCCCGCGTTTTTGGTCTATGATCCGCGATCTTTTGCGCTTTTACCGTAACGCTCCCAAAGACCTGGAGATGATGGGCGGCATTTCGCTTGATGATTATCTTGCGCGAAATGGCTATGGCCGGGCTTTCCGGGAGGATCATCTCTATCCGATGGCGTCTGCAATCTGGTCAACGCCTGCCATGGAAGTTGGTCAATATCCGGCAGCGAGCTTTGTTCGTTTTTGCTGCAATCATGGCTTGCTTGCTTTGCGGGATCGCCCGATCTGGCGGACAGTCAAGGGTGGCAGTCGTGAATATGTGCAGCGCATTACGCAGCCCTATGCCGACAATATCCGGCTTTCAACACCCATAAAATGGGTGCGACGGCATGAAAATGCGGTCGAATTGACCGATGCAAGCGGTGGTGTTCATTTCTTTGACGATGTGGTTATCGCAACTCACGCCGATCAGGCTTTGCGGATGCTGGCCGATCCCAGTGCAGAGGAAAGCCGCATCCTTGGTGCATTTAAATACTCACGCAATGAGGCGGTTCTTCATACCGATCTTTCGCTCATGCCAAAACGCCGGGCGGCATGGTCGAGCTGGAATTACCTGACCAATGCAGCCAACGGTTCGTCGCAGCCCTCAATCACCTACTGGATGAACCGCTTGCAGCCCTTGGGAACTGCGCCCGATACATTTGTCACGCTCAATCCGTGTCGTGCGCCGCGTGAGGATCTGGTGATTCATCGCGAGATCTATGAACATCCAATCTTTGATATGGCAACGGATCGCGCGCAGAGGGAAGTCTGGTCGTTGCAGGGACAGCGCCGAACCTGGTTTTGTGGCGCACATTTGGGTTCCGGTTTTCATGAGGACGGTTTGCAGGCCGGTCTTGCAGTAGCGGAAGACCTCGGCGGACTGCGTCGCCCATGGCGGGTTGAGCAGGAAAGCGCGCGCATTGTTCGCCAGCCTGTAACGATCCGGGAAAGGGCGCTGGCATGACCGGTATTTTCAAATCTGCACTTTTTCCGGGGCATGTGACCCATGCCCGCTTGCGGCCAAAGGAACATAAGCTCGCCTATAAAATCTATTCACTGCTGCTCGATCTTGATGAGCTGGATGTGCTTCACCGCAGGCTCAGGCTGTTTTCGGTCAATCGGTTCAATCTGTTTTCTTTTTGCGAAAAAGATCGCGGCAATGGATCAGCAACATCTTTGCGGGCGCAGATTGAAGATGCGATGCGCAGCACAGGTATGCAACCCGATGGAGGCGCGATCCGTCTTCTGACGATGCCGCGTATCCTCGGCTGGTCGTTCAATCCGTTGAGCATTTTCTTTTGCTATAATCGTGAAGATCGGCTCACGGCTATTCTATGGGAAGTCGATAACACGTTTAAGCAGCGCCATGGCTATATGATCCCGGTCGAAGCAGAGCAGGGCGAGCGCATCGTGCAGACCTGCGACAAGGCGTTTTATGTTTCGCCCTTCATGGATATGAAGCTGCGCTATGAATTCGAGGTTCAGCCTCCGGCGGATAAGCTCGCAGTCAGGATAAACACTTTTGATGACGAAGGTCTGGTGCTGACAGCGCGTCATCTGGCGCGTCGTGTGGAGCTCAGTGACATGGCTTTGTTGCGTGCCTTTTTTGCCATTCCATTTCTGACGTTGCGCGTTGTCGGCGGCATTCACTGGGAAGCGCTGAAAATCTGGGCGAAGGGGATGAAACTCCGCAAGCGTCCAAGCCCACCGCAGGATCCCATATCCCATATCCATCATGACATGTCTCGGGAGAGGAACAGGGTTGCATGAGCCAGTTTGATGAGTCTTCCCATTACCCGGCCCCCATATCTGTTGGTCGTTCGGTTTTAAGCCCGTCGGCGCGTGTGTTAAGGCGGCTGCTCAGTCAGGTGCGATATGGCCGTCTGAACCTTGTTTTGCCTTCGGGACAATCCGTTGTTGCTCAAGGCATATTGCCCGGACCGGAAGCAAAAATCGTTATTAAGAGCTGGCGCTGCCTGCGTCGCTTGTTAGCGGGCGGCGATATTGGCTTTGCGCAGGCCTATATCGACGGTGACTGGTCATCCCCGGACCTAACAGCGGTGATCCGCTTTGCCGCGCGCAATCGCGACACACTTGTTTCGACGCTGCACGGTTCACGCTTCATGCGCATTGTTCACCGTGTGGGGCATTTGCTCAATGCAAATACACGCCGTGGCAGCCGCAAGAATATCGAGGCGCATTATGACCTTGGCAATGATTTCTACAAACAGTGGCTTGATCACACGATGCTGTATTCGTCAGCCATCTGGAATGAAAACACGCATAGCCTTGAGGATGCGCAGGCATACAAGTTGAAGCGTATTGCTGACAAACTGGCGCTTGAGGGGGGCGAAAAAATCCTCGAGATTGGGTGTGGTTGGGGCGCCTTGGCAGCCCATCTTGCAGATGATGGCGATGCGCATGTCACAGGGATCACTTTGTCACCCTCCCAGCTCGCCTGGGGCAAGGCTGTCGTCCAGAATGCGGGACTTAAGGATGCCGTTGATTTGCGCTTGCAGGATTATCGCGATGTCAAAGGGCAGTTTGACCGGATCGTTTCCATCGAAATGTTTGAGGCTGTCGGTGAGGCTTACTGGCCCGAATATTTCGCGACGCTCAAGCGGTGTTTAAAACCGGGCGGCAAAGCCGTTTTGCAAATCATCTCAATTGAAGATGCACGCTATGAAAACTATCGCCGCAAGGCGGATTTCATTCAGAAGTTCATCTTTCCGGGAGGTTTTTTACCCTCCGACAAGGTGCTTGAACGCGACCTCTCCAAAGCTGGTCTGGTTTTGAAAGAGATTGATCATTTCGGTCACTCTTATGCGCTCACGCTGGCTGAATGGCGGCAGCGTTTTACTGCCAATTGGCCTTCGATCGAAAAGCTGGGCTTTGACGACCGGTTCCGCAGGCTTTGGGAATATTATCTTTGTTACTGCGAGGGCGGGTTTGAAGAAGGCGCGATCAATGTCGGCCTTTATACGATCGAACATGCTTGATGACATGAATCCACGGATGCAGGAGGCACCGATGCAATGGATACGCATAATAGGGAGCATAGCCGTGTTAACGCCGTCGATTGCGCAGGCTGGCGACATAAGCGGCAACTGGGCGCGCGGCGATGGCAAGGCGCGGGTCAAGATTGCAGAATGTGGCAAGGATATTTGCGCCACCAATACGTGGATCAGGTCCGGAACCCCAAAAGAAAAAGCCGGCGACCGTCTGGTTATGAACATAAACCAGATTGCGGGCGGCCAATATTCTGGAACTGCTTTTGATCCCCAGCGCAACCTTACCTACAAGCTTAGCGTAAAGGTAAACGGCGATAAAATGACGACCTATGGCTGCGTTCTGGCAGGTCTTTTGTGCCGTGATGTCAGTTGGTCACGCATAAAGTAACGCAGAATGCATAATGTTTTAGTTAAGCCGGTTGGCACTGGAGAGTGGTTTAGATGAAATCCTATATTGTCGCTTATGTGGTCACAGCCTTCGCTTTTCTGGCCATTGATTCAGTCTGGCTGACGAATATGGCCAATGTGTTTTATCGCCCTGCTATGGGCGATATGCTTGCGCCAAGTTTCCGTCTCGCTCCAGCAGTCGTATTCTACGTGATTTTCGTATTTGGACTGGTGTTTTTCGCGGTGCGACCGGGACTTCTCGCAGGAAGTGGAGCCGTTGTGTTGCTCAACGGTGCGCTTTTAGGATTTGTTGCCTATGCGACTTATGACCTGACCAATCAAGCCACATTGAAAAACTGGTCATGGGCCCTGACAATTGTCGATCTGATCTGGGGGACTGTGCTGTCTGCCGTCTCGGCCTATATTGGCTATTGGGTAACGTCGCGTTTGGTCGGCTAGACTGGAGAAGTAATATGCAGAAATTGGGTCTTCTGGCGGTCTTCGTCCTTGTGACGATTACGATTGGTATGACGATGGGTATCAGTTTTCCTCCGGGTGAATGGTATGCATCGCTACAAAAGCCGTGGTTTACGCCGCCCAACGGCGCTTTTGCGCCAATCTGGACGATCCTCTATGTCTTGATTGCGATTGCGGGCTGGCGAACCTGGTTGAAGGACACCGGTTGGCAACGTCGCGGGCCATGGTTTGGTCAAATGGTGCTGAACTTTATCTGGTCGCCTATTTTCTTCGGTGCCCATATGACGATGCTTGGACTGGTGGTTATTATTGGCGCATGGCTTTGCGTGCTGTTGTTCATCATCCGCGCATGGCAGCCTGATCGCATATCCGCATTGTTGTTTTTGCCATATATCGTCTGGCTGTCTTTGGCGACTGCTTTGAATGCAGCCATCGTGGTTCTAAACTGAAAATGAAAAAGGCGGCAATTTTGCCGCCTTTTTCAGATGCCTATCAGCGGTTGAACCATGCGCATCAGCCAACCCTGGAATTTTAGTGGGGCATCCGTCACGGCAAGGCATATGCAATCACCGCCGTTCGAAGCGATTGGTTGATGCACAAGATCGGCATTTGCTTCTTCAATATCGCCACGCGCAAAAATGCCGGTTTCATCTTCGAAACTGCCACAAAGCACCAGCGTCAGCTCGCGTCCGCCGTGGCCGTGTTCGGGTACAGGTTTGCCAGCCGGGATATTCAGCAGCCTGACATTGGTTTCGCCATCATTGATCGCAATCGGCACCTGATAAGCACCACGACCAAGAGATTTCCATTTCAAATCAGGCAGATCGCCACCAACGTAAGAGCGCAGTGGTTCAGGCAGAATGGCAGGCGTTGCAAGGGGTGAGCCGCGATGTTGCACGGGTTGCGGGGGCATCTTCGGCTGATTTGTGAGCCGGTCTTTTACCGAATCCCATGAATCAATTTTGATTTCCTGCGGAGCGACTGTTTCGAGAAGCTCACCGCCAATTTGCTCAAATTGTTTAAGCCGGGAGCGGCAGGCAGGGCAAAGCGCGAGATGTGTTGCGACAGCGATACTCCAGCCTTCAGCCAGTGTTCCGGCTGCATAGCTTGAGAGAAGTTCGTCGCTTAGATGGTGTTGAATGTTCATCACTGCGCTCCCGAATTATCGAGCGCAGAACGCAATTTGCTAAATGCCAGTCGCAGGCGTGATTTCACGGTTCCTAAAGGCAGATTGAGCTTTTTGGCTATCGCACTGTGGGTGCTTTCCTCGAAATAGGCAAGTTCGAGCAATGCGCTTTGCTCTTTTGGCAGGTTCGCCATCGCAGCCCGCAACTGATTGGCGGATTGTTTCTGCGCAATCAGAATGTCGGCAGGCTGCTCTTCATCGGGCACGAAGGCCGGGTCGGTTGGGTCGAATTGCGGACGCCGCGCACGCCGAATGGCATCAATGCGTTGATTGCGTGCAATCGTGAAAATCCAGGTAGACAGGGCTCCTTTGGAAAAATCAAACTGGTCTGCCTTGTTCCAGACTGCAATCATGGTTTCCTGCATCAATTCTTCCGCTGTTTGCGTATCGGCAGACAATTTGGCCATATAGGATTTAACGCGCGGTGCGAAATGTTTGAAAATCGCCTCGAACGCGTCCATGTCGCGCCGCGAACTGACCGCCAGCATCAATTCCTCCAGGGAGGGCTGATTTTCAGAAGCAGTCCGCTCGGTCATCCGTGTTGAATCCCATATGCTCAGATGCGACAAAGCCAGAAGCGGCGAATAGCACTCTATTTTCTTTTGCCACGTCTGTGAGCTGAAGGAAACGTTTGTATTCATAAAGCTTTATACGAAGGCAAAATGAAACTGGATCACAGTCCAGGTAAAACTGTCAATTTTTTGTGCTGTACGGCTGTATGATGGCTGAGTGTCGGGGCTGATAATCTTGCCCATAATCGCGTAAAAGAGTGGTGGCAGTGTCATACTCTACGGCTTTGGAAAAGGCATAGCCTTGCCCAAGCTGGCATCCCATTTTTTCGAGAGTTTTTGCCAATTCAAGCGTTTCAACACCTTCTGCGACGAGTTTGATGTTCAAGTCTCTGGCGATTTGTACAATGCCTTTTACAATCGCGACACTTGGATCACCCGGCACAAGACGGCATACAAAAGACCGGTCAATCTTGATGATGTCGACCGGAACGGTGAGAAGATGGGCCAGTGCAGCAAAGCCAGTGCCAAAATCATCGAGCGCGATACGCACACCCAGTAAGCGAAGGTTTCGAATACCTGATGCAACAACATCGTCGCGCTGCCCGATATAGGCGTTTTCTGTCACCTCTATAATGAGATGGCACAGCGGAACATTATATTGGGCAAATGTCTTTGAAACGAAAGCAGCAAGATCACCCACATAGAAGTCTGCTGCCGTGACGTTAACGCCGACATGCTGAACGGGAAGGCCCAGGTCCAGCCAGCGCCTTATATCCTGCGCAACGATAGAAAGCATATATTGGGTGATCTCGGATGCAATATGCACATCGGAGAAAGATTCCTGAAACATGGCCGCAGAAAGAATGTCACCTGACGGCGTTGTCATACGGCTCAATGCTTCAAAGCCGATTATTTCCTTCGTATCAAGCCGGATGAGTGGCTGATAATGTGCCGTAATACGCTTTTCTTCGAGCGCTTCACGCACTTCCCTGATCGAGTTTCGCCTGTGAACGATCCGGGTGCCGACATTGGCTTGATAAAGCACAAAACTGCCGCGTGCATTTTCCTTGGCATGATAGAGCGCAAAATCCGCATTGCGGCGCACAGTCTGCGGATGCGTATCAAGAGCAGCAAGAACTGCTCCGCCGATCGTCACGCGTGGCAGGATTGTCTGACCGTCACAATGGACAGGCGAAGACAGAGCTTCAAAAACAAGATCTGCCGCATGATCAAGGTCGTAGAGTGCTTTATGGTTCTGGATGATGACGGTAAATTCATCCCCGCCCGTACGGAATGTTATATCCGGCGAAAGAGCCGCTGCAATGCGCGTGGCAATCGTGTTGATCAACACATCACCCACTTCATGGCCAAACGTATCGTTGGTGACTTTGAGGTTATCAATGTCGATAACAAACAAGGCCCAGCTACCGGGTAATTCGCAACGCAATTGCGACAGCGCATCATCAAAGGCTGTGCGATTGGCGACGCCCGTCTGAATATCCACCGTCGCTCTTCGCTCATAATTGAGGATTCGCATTTCGCGCATCATCGCAAGCTTGCAAAGCCCCACAGCTATATCGATGATTTCTTGCTCGGCTGCCGATGGCGTGTGCTTCTCATCAAAATAGACCGCCAATGCGCCCAGAGCATCGCCTGTATCGCTGAGGATGGGGATTGAAGTGCATGCAAGCAGCCCCAGTGGCAGGGCGAGCTGCTTATAACTTGCCCATTTGGGATCGTTTTCAATATCGGAAACGACGACCGGCACTTTGTAATAAATGGCGCGACCGCAAGAGCCGACGTTCGGCCCAACGACAATTCCATTGAAAGAATAGCCGTAACTATCAGGGAGATTTGGCGCGGCGAGCATATGCAGCATTCCCTCCTGATCGACGGAGCAAATCATCGTGCGGGCATTTAAAATCAGCCCTTCAATTCCAAGACACAACTGCTCAAGCGTTTGCTTCAGAGGATTGCCTCTGGCTATCAGCTCAAGAACATTGTTCTGAAATTTTAGCACGCATTCCCCTTCGTTTCGTCGTCTTATTTTGATTGTAATTTTACACGGTTATATCATTTTTCAAAGGACTGTCTTATGGGAGTATCGAATATAGTTACTTCAATATTTATTGAAGATTCATAAGTTTATTGCTTTTTTACTTTGTAGATTGTGAGCCTAAAATTAGAAATTGGTAATAGAAGGCGCACTGTTTCAATAATCGATCATCACCGCACTCATATCACGTTATGTGCCGGTAAATGGCGTGGTCTATGCTTTGGTTTGCATTCTGATAGAAGCGGGTAAGACAATGGATTGGCGCCCCTTCTTATAAGAGAGGTGTTGTGCACGAATTCCCGATGCTGCAAGCGTCGTGATTTGGCCATATGCGCCTGAATGGCAGGCTCAATGTAAAATCACGCCCGTGCCTTGTGGTTTTTGTCATCGCTCTGTCATGGGGGCAGAATAAAAGCGCGCAAACAATCAAAGATTGCGGGCAATGTTACACGTCTCAAATATATGCACTGATTTTGCTGTTCAGGCCGAGGGGATAAGCCTGGCCTATGGCTCAAGCATCATCCTTAAAAACATTGATCTCAATTTGCCAAAAGGCCAGACGCTTGCGCTGCTCGGTCCATCGGGGTGTGGCAAGACCACATTGCTGCGTCTGGTGGCAGGTCTTCTCGCACCAACAACAGGTTCCGTCATGATTAATGGCGTGAAGGTTGCCGATGCTGCAACGGGGCGCTTTTCTCCGCCGGAAAAGCGTCAGCTTGGCATGGTGTTTCAGGATTACGCACTGTGGCCGCACATGTCGGTTTATAGGAATGTCTCGTTTCCGCTTGAAATGCGTGGGGTCGGACGGGCCGAGCGTGAGACTCGTGTGAAATCGGCATTGGATCGGGTTGGCCTTTCGGGTTTTGGTGATCGCTCGATCAGCGATATGTCGGGCGGTCAGCAGCAGCGTGTGGCGATTGCGCGTGCAATTGTTGCCGAACCTGGCCTCGTGCTGTTTGATGAACCGCTTTCCAATCTTGATCGTGAATTGCGTGAAAACATGGTCAGTGAAATCGGCCAGCTTGTCGCCAATCTCGGTCTGACCGTAATTTATGTGACGCATGATCAGAGCGAAGCTTTCTCACTGGCGCATCAGGTGGCGATCATGCGCGCCGGTGTTATCGAACAGCTTGCGGCACCCGAAATGCTCGTTGCGCAGCCGACCACACCAGCGGTTGCCGATTTTCTTCGGCTTGGCTGTGTGGTGCCTGTGGAACGAGCGAGCGCTGGCTATCGGATAGCGCAAACGGACATTCATCTTTCACATCTTACGGCTCCCGAAATGGCCACGCACGTGCTGCTGCCGTCACGCTCGGTTCGCAGTGTTGAAATGAGTGATGCATCGATTCCTGCGACCGTTCTGCGCACACAGTTTCGCAGTGATGGGCACCTGACGACTGTCCTCATCGGTTCACAGCATGAGGGGCATGAACTGACCTATCTTGATAATCATCGTCACACGCCCGGTGTTCCTGTCGGCATAGCAATCAATGCTGAAGAGCTCCGCTGGTTCGCCTAACAATCACTTCACGTCCCATATCTCAGGAGAGATTTATGAAGAAGTCACTTATCGGTGCTGGTATGGCATTTGCCGCAGCTCTGCTCGCAAGCACGGCTGCATTTGCTGACATTACCGTTTATTCAGCTGGTCCCGGCAAACTGATTGAAGGCCTGGCCGCTGGTTTCACAGCCAAGACAGGCACAAAGGTCAATGTCTTTCAGGCAACGACAGGCAAGGTAATGGCGCGTATCGAAGCCGAAGCTGCCAATCCTGTTGTCGATGTTCTGATTTCGGCCTCATGGGATACAGCAACGGATTTCGCCAAGCGCGACTGGCTCGTGGCATACTCAAGCCCAAATGCTGAAAAAGTTCCCGATTTTCTGAAAAATGAAACGGCTGTTGCACAGGGTGTTTCGGCACTTGGCATCGCATGGAATCCAAACAGCAAGACTCCAAAGCCAACCGAATGGGCTGACCTTGCCAAGCCTGAATACAAAGATCTGGTGAACCTTCCAGATCCATCGCAGTCGGGTGCAAGTTTCGAGCTTGTTGCAGCGCTTTCGGAAACGCAGGGCTGGGATCTTTTCAAGAAGCTCCATGAGAATGGTGCGGTTGCTGCCGGTGCTAACGCAGAAGCGCTGAACCCCGTGCTTCAGGGCGCGAAAGCAGCTGTTTTCGGCGCTGTCGATTATATTTCCCTCGCAGGCAAGGCCAAAGGCGAGGCCATTGACGTGATTTTCCCGACATCGGGCACCGTCATTGCGCCGCGTCCGGCCATGATCCTTAAATGGTCCAAAAATCAGGATGAAGCCAAGCAATTCATTGATTACATGCTTTCGGAAGAAGGCCAGAAGATGGTGGCAAAAACCTATCTGATGCCCGCACGTTCCGACATTTCTGCAAACCGTCCTTTGATCAACGATCTAAAGATTCTGAAGATTGATGCAGCGGCCGTTTACGGCAAGCGTGATGAAACGCTGAAAGAGTTCAACGCGATTTTTGGCGCGAAGAAGTAATGAACCGGCGGCTCTCTCAATATTGGGAGAGCCGTTTCATATTGTTTATTTTTAAAAGCGCTGTCATTTTTCCAGACAGCGGGAATACCGCAGAGGCAATCATGAGTGCTAAGACCGCTACTGCTGCAAATCCGCTTGGGCTTGTGGCCGTCATCGGCCTTGCCATTGTCGTTGCGGTTCCGTTTATTTTCATTGTTCTGCAGGCGATTTTCCCGCAGATAGGGCAGGGTGTGTTCAGCGCGCCTTTTGTGCATTTGCCAGCATTGTTTGAAGATCCAAAGCTTATGCGTATGACCGGCAATACCATTTTGCTCGGTGTCAGTGTCGTCGTGCTGTCGGCTATTATCGCAGTGCCGCTCGCTGTGTTCCGAGCACTTTACAAAGTGCCGTTGGCGCTGGTCTGGGACGTGCTGATGCTCGTACCCTTCATGATCCCGCCCTATATTGCAACGCTTGGCTGGATCATGACTTTGCAGCCGCGCGGCTATCTTGAACAGCTTACAGGGTTCAACCTGGCACCATTTCTGTTTTCGCTTGCAGGCATGACATTCGTGATGGCGCTCAACACGTTTCCGCTGGTCTATTTTGCGGTGTCCCGCACGATAGAAGCGGTCGGTGCGCGCTATTCTGACGTGGGCCGCGTGTTTGGTGGATCGCCTTGGCGCGCGTTCTTTCGCATCACACTGCCGCTGGCAACGCCCGGACTTGCAGCAAGCCTGCTGCTCGTTTTCGCTTCAGCAATTGAGGAATATGGCACGCCGGCCGCTCTCGGCAGCCGTTCGGGCTTCGATGTGCTGGTAACGGAAATCGACCTGCGCATATCCGATTGGCCGATTGATCTTTCGGGGGCTGCGGTCTTTTCGCTGGCACTGGTTTTGTTGTCGCTCGCGGCTTTCATGCTTCAGCGCTGGATTTTGACACGCCGTTCTTATGTGACGACTGGCGGCAAACCGCAGAACAAGGACAAGCGTGATCTTGGAGCGTTCAGGGTTCCGGTCGTTATCCTGTTTGGTGTGGTCGCTTTTGCGGCAACCGGCGTGCCGCTCCTTGCCATTCTCGCAACTGCCATGTCGAAAACCATTTCCGGCGGGCTGACGCTGTCCAATCTCGGTTTCGATAATTTTGCTGATATCGCTGATAACAGCGCGGGCGCTATGCGAGCCTTGACAAACAGTCTTTCTTTGGGCGTCGCAAGTGCGCTTCTGACAGGTTTGCTGGGTGCTATCGCTGCCTATGCAGTTGTGAAAATGCGTTTCCGTGGGCGTTTCTGGCTTGATGTTTTAACTGTGTTGCCGAACGCCCTTCCGGGGGTTGTGGTGGCTGTCGGACTGATCCTTGCTTGGAACCAGCCGTCGCTGCTCATCTCGCCTTACAATACGCCGCTCATTCTGCTGCTTGCTTATTGCTGCATTCTGTTGCCGCAGCCGATCCGCTATGCGACAGCGGCGTTTCATCAGATTGGTGACAATCTTGAAGCGGCAGCGCGCGTGTGCGGAGCAAGCAGTTTTACGACCTTCCGCCGCATCATGCTGCCGCTGATCGCACCAAGCTTGATCACCGCAATGCTGCTGGTTTTTGCAGTCGCAACGCGTGAGCTGGTCGCTTCCATTCTGGTGGCACCCGTCGGCATGCAGACGATTTCCATTTTTATCTGGCGGCAGTTTGAACAGGGATCAATTGGGCTTGGCATGGCGATGGCGTTCATTGCGATCCTGTTGACGACGCTGTTGCCGCTGTTGTTGATGGGGCTGCTGAAGCGAACCGGTTTGGTAAAAATCTAATTCTGTCGACAAATTGCGTACAGAGATTTATCCTTTCAGCATGCCACAGAGTCCGTGGCAGAGGCTGAAAGGAATAAGCAATGTCTCTCACCACTCAACACCCAAGCATTTCCAATGATGAGCGGTTGGCGCGTATTGATGTACTGCGCCGTCGTTTGAGCGAAAAAAACATTGGTGCCTTGCTGCTTGGGTCCACCGAGAGCCTGCTTTATTACACTGGCCTTGTCTGGCATTCGAGCGAGCGCCTACTTGGTGCAGTCATTACGCAAAGCGAGATTGTCTATATCGTTCCGGGTTTTGAGCAGAGCCGAGTGGAAAGCCTTCCGCATTTGGCTGGCGAAATCCGCATCTGGCAGGAAGAACAAAACAGTGCCGCCCTTGTGGCTTTTCTGCTGAAAGCCGGTGAAACGCTGGCTGTTGATGATGCTGTGCCGCTCTTTGTCTATAATGCTTTATGCAGAGAAATCGGTGCTGAGCGTCTTGTTGACGCTGGTCCGATCATTCGCGAACAGCGTATCGTTAAATCGCAGACCGAAATCGACATCATTAAATATGCCATGGGGCTGACACTGGAAGTGCATCGCCGCGCGCATCAGTTCATTCGTCCGGGCATTGCCGCTTCTGATGTCGTGCGCTTTATCGATGAGCAGCATCGTGAATTGGGCGCTGATGGCGGCTCGACCTTCTGCATTGTCTCTTTTGGCGAGGCAACATCGCTGCCGCATGGCGCGGATGGTGAGCAGTTTTATAAAAATGGCGATGTTATTCTGGTCGATACGGGTTGTCGGATTGATGGCTATCACTCTGATCTCACCCGCACCTATATGCTGGATGCGCCGACCGCCGAATTTGAGCGTATCTGGACGATTGAACGGCAGGCGCAGCAGGCCGTGTTTGATGCTGCAAAGATAGGGGCTGCCTGTTCCAGCCTTGATGATGCCGCTCGCGCCATACTGGTCAAGCATGGGTTGGGGCCGGATTATCAGCTCCCCGGTCTTCCGCATCGTGCGGGTCATGGTCTGGGACTGGAAATCCATGAAGCGCCTTACATTGTTCGTGGTAATTCGCTGCCGCTCCAGCCGGGCATGTGCTTCTCGAATGAGCCGATGATTGTCGTACCGGGACAGTTTGGCGTGCGTCTTGAAGATCATATTTATATGAGTGCTGAAGGCGCGCAGTGGTTTACGCAGCCTGCCAAGGGACCAACAGAACCTTTCTCCTGATAACCGCAAAAGGATATGCTGATGACGGAAAGCGATATGAACGCCATCCCTGAACGCAAGCGCGGTTCTGGTGGGAAAATGGTCTATGACCTGCTGCGCGATGAAATCCTCGATCTGGTGCTGCCGCCTGGCAGCCCAATTGATGAGGTGCAGCTTGCAGAGCGGTTTAAAATGTCTCGCACCCCAATCCGCGAAGCTTTGGTGCGGCTGGCAGGTGAGGGGCTGATCGATACGCTGCCCAATCGTTCGACCATGGTATCGAATATCGATTTCCTCAATATGCACACCTATTTCGACGCGTTGACTTTGATGTATCGCGCCACGACCCAGCTTGCCGCCAAAAATCATCGGCAGGAAGATCTGGACATTATAGCGTTACATCAGGTGGAGTTCACGAAGGCTGTGGAAGCGCAGGATGCGCTTTTGATGATTGCGACCAATGCAGAGCTTCATCTTGCAATCGCCGAGGCGGGGCGTAATCCATATTTTACAAATCTTTTCAAGCGTTTGTTGGATGAGGGCCGACGCATTCTCCGTCTCTATTATCAATCCTATAATGATCAATTGCCTCGCCGTTTCGTGGAGGAACATGAAGAAATGATCGCCGCAATTGCTGCACGCGACATGAAGCTGGCGGAACAGCTTGCCCATGAACATGCCGAGCAGATCGTGCGTCAGGTGCAGAAACTCGTCATGCGTGAAGACCGTCTGGAAATAAACCTGTAGTGCCGTGTAATTTCTGTCGACAAATAAAATACAAACTGATATATCAGATATGGAGGGCCGAAAATGGCAATCGCCATCACAGGCCAATGGCTCTGGTTTTGTTTGTAGCATTGCCTGCATAAGTTGTTTGTCGGCAATACTCTGAGAGGATTTCTACATGGCTGCCAATATCTTTACCGGCGTGATTCCGGCTCTGATGACCCCTTGCAAAGATGATCGAACGCCTGATTTTGATGCGCTGGTGCGCAAGGGTAAGGAACTGATCGCCGATGGTATGTCGGCTGTCGTTTATTGTGGTTCGATGGGCGACTGGCCGCTCCTCACAGATGAACAGCGTATGGAAGGTGTTGCACGCCTGACCGCCGCCGGGGTTCCTGTTGTTGTTGGCACTGGTGCCGTGAATACAACCATTGCCGCCGCCCATGCAGCGCATGCGCAGAAGGTCGGCGCCAAGGGCCTTATGGTTATCCCGCGCCTTCTTTCGCGTGGTTCGGTTGTTGCGGCTCAGAAAGATCATTTCAAGACTGTTCTTTCGGCAGCGCCCGATCTTCCAGCCGTCATCTACAACAGCCCATATTATGGCTATTCAACCCGTGCCGATCTGTTTTTCGCCTTGCGTGCAGAGCATCCAAACCTCGTTGGTTTCAAGGAATTTGGTGGGCCTGCTGACATGCGTTATGCAGCCGAAAACATCACCAGTCGCGATGATGAAGTCACGCTGATGGTTGGCGTTGATACGGCTGTGTTCCACGGCTTCGTTAATTGTGGAGCAACAGGTGCGATCACAGGTATCGGCAATGTGCTTCCAAAAGAAGTTATTCATCTTTGTAAGCTTTCGCAGGCCGCAGCAGCAGGCGACGCTGACGCCCGTCAGCGCGCGCTTGAACTCGAACAGGCGCTTGCCGTTCTTTCATCTTTCGATGAAGGCCCGGACCTCGTTCTTCATTTCAAGCACATGATGGTTCTGAAGGGGGACAAGGAATATACGCTGCACTTTAATGCAAGCGATGCCCTGTCAGACAGCCAGCGTGGTTATGTTGAAGCGCAGTTCAAGCTGTTCAACAAGTGGTATGCCGAGTGGAGCAAGCTGCCTGGCGCTGTTCAGACATACAAGGCTTGACATAGCCATAGATTGAAAACAACTTCGTGCTGTCCGAGGGATGTAGCCTGGAGCGCATTCCGAAAAGTGTGAAACGGTTTTCTGACCAAGATGCGCATAAAAACAAAAAGATAGAGCGAGCAATCGGGTACGGTTAAGCGCGCACGCTCTGTCCAGAAGGTTTGTCAGCAGTTTGATGGCCGGGTGATTTATCACCCGGCCATTTTGATTAGTCTTTTGTTACTGTGGCGACATAGTTGGCATCAGCAACCATGTTGAAGTTATGCACATTCGCACCCGTTGCAGCTGTTTCGATCTGTTGATAGATAACAGCGATCGGGCTTGTTTCCTGAAACTTCTTCTGAATATCGTGGTACATTGCTTCGCGCTTGGTCGTGTCGCGCTCTTCGGCTGCTGCCATAGTTTCAGCAGTCAGTTCAGGAATGTCCCATGAAGCCTGCCATGCAGTGGTCCGCAAATTAACTTCATCGCCATTGTTCGGATTGTTGGTGAAGGTGACGGCATTCGTATGTGGATCCCAATAGTCCGGCCCCCAGATGCCGAGGGCAAGCTGGTGCTTGCGTGCGCGGACTTTTGTTGTCGTCAGTTTGCCGTCGCCCTGCAAAATCTCGACATTCACGCCCGCCTTTGCCATTGTCTGCTGAATGCTTTCAGCAATGCCGACATAAGGTTGGTTGTTGCGGACGTCTAAGGTGACGCTGATGCCGTCTTTTAATCCAGCTTTTTCAAGCAGTTCCTTGGCTTTTTCAACGTTGTAATCGAACGGATTGTCGTCCGTAGCGCCAAACATGCCAACCGGCAGGAAGGACTGATGCTTGCGGCCAATTCCCTTGATCAGGGTGCCTTCGATGGTGTCGTAATCAATCAGATATTTCAGTGCCTGACGCACTTCCGGCTTGGCGAGTTCAGGGACACTCTGATTCATCGACAGATAATAGACGCGTCCCTTGGGGGCGTTGATGATGTTGAACTTGCTGTCCTTTGCCAGCTGCTCAATATCTCCCGGTTCCAGATTGCGTGCGATATCGATGTCGCCGGCCTCAAGCAAAAGCCGCTGCGACATGCCTTCCTTCACATGGCGGTAGATCACACGCTTCATTGCAGGCTTGGCGTCGGTATAATTGTCATTCCGTTCCAGCAAAAGTACTTCATTGGCACGCCATTGCTTGAGTGCAAACGGACCCGATCCTGCATAATTGTTCTTCAGCCATTCATAGCCAAAGTCAGTTTCATAGGGATATGTCTCGGTTTTTTCAGTTTTCTGCTCATGTTCCTTGACCAACTTGCTATCGACGAGCGAGGCGACGCTGGAGGTCAAACAGTTGAGAACAAAGCTTGGCGCAAAAGGCTTGCCGGTGGTGAAAACAAAGGTCTTATCGTCAACGGCTACTGCATTTTGCTCAACATTATCAGGCGTAATGCCAAACTGGCTGAGGATGAAAGCGGGACTTTTATCAAGTTTAATTGCACGTTGTATGGAGTAAGCCGCATCTTGCGCGGTAATCGGATTGCCCGAAGCAAACTTCAAGCCGTCGCGGATTTTGAATGTAATCGACTTACCATCATCAGAAAAAGTCCAGCTTTCGGCGATCTGCGGAATGATCTTAGTCGGATCCTTGGTATCTGTCGTTACCAGACGTTCGTAGGTGCTGGTCAGCATTTCCGATGTGGTAATTTCAAAAATTTCTGCCGGGTCGAGCGAAATGATGTCATCAATGCTCATTGCAATCACCAGCGTGTCAGCGGGTGTCGCAGCTTCTACAGCTTGCGGCGATGCAGAAAGGCATAGGGCGAATATGAGTGCAGTTGGAATAGTTGAGCGCTTCAGGCGCCTCGGAGCGGTAGTCTTCATGCTTTTTCCTCTGGAGATCCAGGCTTCTGGGAGCCGGTAATCATCAATATTTTGCGGGTTTCAAGGGCGCTTCGGCGGAGGCGACTCTTAATATCGCAATTCATAATAGATTCCGGTTTTTCAACGGGCACAAGAGTTAGACAAATTTAGACGTAAATAAAAAGCGGCTGAAAATTCCAGCCGCTTTTGGTTTAGGAAATGGCATCCAGACCTTTTTCCAGAAGGAGATCAAGCTGGTCGATTTCTGCTTTGGTGAGCTTGACGCCATCGCTTTCAGATTCCGCGCGTGCCTTGAAGCGGCGCTGCGATGGCAGGCGAGCGCCCTGACCGACGATCGCCTCAAAGAAAGCTTCCGCACGGGCAAATGGATCGCCGGGTCGGCCCTTGGCAAAGGCTTCCGGTGAAAATGCGATGATGAGCTCGCCATGCACTGGCGACAATGTGGTGGTGCCGAGGAAATCGAGCACTTCGGGGCTGGTCAGGTCGCCGATCATGATGGCAGCAAGCAGTTCAACCATTGTGCTGATTGCCGACCCCTTATGCCCGCCAAACGGCAGCATGGCACCTGCCAGTGCAGTTTCTGGATCGGTCGTCGGGTTGCCTTCTGCATCCAGCGCCCAGCCTTCCGGCAATTGCTTGCCTGCGCGGCGATGCAGTTCGATCTCGCCACGCGCCGCAACAGAGGTTGCAAAGTCAAAGACATAAGGCGATGTTTCCTTGCGTGGCCAGCCAAAGGCAAAAGGATTGGTGCCGAGCAATGGCTTGTTGCCGCCGGTTGGCGCAACCGTTGCGTAGCTTGGGCACATGACGAGTGCTGCGAGACCTTCGCTCGTCAGCGCTTCGACTTCCGGCCAGAGTGCCGAAAAATGCGTGCAGTCGTTGATGACGAGGGCGGCTAAGCCGTTCTTACGTGCGCGCTCGGCAAGCACAGGGACGCCCAACTCGAAAGCCGGGTTTGCAAAGCCGAAATTCGCATTGACGCGCACGATGCTGGAGGCTTCATCTTTCACGATTTCAGGAATTGCGTCTGCTTTTACCTTCCCGGCCTTGACTGTGCGAAGCGCACCCTCGATACGGTATATGCCGTGAGATTTGCAGTGATCGCGTTCACCCGCAACAATCACACGAGCGACGGCAGCAGCCTGTATAGCGTTTAACCCTGCTTTACGAAAAATCGCCTCTACGCGGTCGTGAAGGCTAGCAATGCTCAGGATGGTCGTCTCGCTCATTATGCGTCTTTCATGGCTGCGCCTGACAGGAGGTGTCTACAGGCAATTGATATCTGCGCACACACTGTATACAAAGATTTAGGGTATACAATCATTAGGTATGTGCAATTTAGATGTAGCCGGATACTGGCTTAATTGTACGTCGATTTCTACAGGAGGATGAACGAATGGCATTCACGCCCAAAGGAAAACACCTTGTTGCTGGCGAGTGGCTCGACGGAGCCGGCACTTTTGAATCTTCACCAGCAAGTGGGCCTGCTCATTCGTTTGCAGTTGGTACAGTTGATCTGGTGAATCGTGCTTGTGAAGCAGCTGAAGACGCTTTCTGGTCTTACGGCTATTCAACCCGTGCCGAACGTGCTCAGTTCCTGCGCGCAATCGCTGATGAAATTGAAGCACGCATTGCCGATATCGTCGTGATTGGCTCACAGGAAACCGGCTTGCCGGAAGCACGACTTCAAGGCGAAACCGGACGCACTACCGGCCAGCTTCGGCTGTTCGCCGACCATATCGAAAAGGGTGACTATCTTGATCGCCGTTTTGATGCAGCGCTTCCTGATCGTCAGCCAGCGCCGCGTCCTGAAATTCGTCTGGTTCAGCGTCCAATCGGGCCTGTCGCAGTTTTTGGTGCATCGAACTTTCCGATGGCGTTTTCGACTGCCGGGGGTGATACCGCAGCAGCGCTTGCAGCCGGTTGCCCTGTGGTCGTGAAGGGCCATTCGGCCCATCCGGGAACGGGTGAAATTGTTGCGCAAGCCGTAGAAGCCGCAATCAAGAAGACCGGCGTTCATCCAGGTGTGTTCTCGCTCATTCAGGGCGGTCGCCGTGATGTCGGTCATGCGCTCGTTCAGAACCCTTATATCAAGGCTGTTGGCTTCACGGGCTCTCTCGCCGGTGGCCGTGCATTGTTTGACCTTTGCGCTGCGCGTCCAGAGCCTATTCCATTCTTTGGTGAGCTAGGTTCGGTTAATCCGATGTTCCTGCTGCCGGAAGCCATGAAGGCGCGCGCCGAAACGCTCGGACAGGGCTGGGCCGGCTCGCTCACCATGGGTGCTGGTCAGTTCTGCACCAATCCCGGCATCGCCGTCGTTCTTGATGGTGCTGATGCCGATCGCTTCACTGCGGCAACTGTTGAGGGGCTAAAGAAAGTCGCTCCGCAGACCATGCTGACTGATGGTATTGCGCAGGCATATCATGAAGGCAAAGAGCGTTTTGATACGCGCAATGCAGTCAAGCCGCTCTACGAAACCGAGTCGTCGGGTCGTCAGGCTTCGCCAAACCTGTTTGAAACAACCGGTGAACGCTTCCTGTCCGATCATGCGCTTGGTGAAGAAGTGTTCGGTCCTCTCGGACTGGTTGTCCGCGTGGGTTCAGTCGATGAGATGGAAAAGCTTGCTCGCGGCTTTGAAGGCCAGCTGACCACGACCATTCATATGGATGCTGGCGACATTGCCTCTGCACAGAAGCTCCTTCCGGTGCTGGAACGCAAGGCAGGCCGTGTTCTCGTCAACGGCTTCCCCACCGGTGTTGAAGTGGTCGACTCGATGGTTCATGGCGGACCATATCCGGCTTCCACAAACTTCGGTGCAACCAGTGTGGGCACGATGTCGATCCGGCGCTTCCTGCGCCCGGTTTCTTACCAGAATTTCCCAAAGGAACTTCTGCCAGAAGATTTCGCATAATCGCGTAGACATGAAACCAGAAAGCCCCTCCAATAGAGGGGCTTTCTTCATTGGTTACTCGTAAAGCGCCGCAGCCAGTTTTCGGATTGCATCGGCTGTGCGTGGGCCAAATCCCAGCATATATGGTCCTTCCAGTACAATCAGTGACCGGCTGCGCGCGGCAGGCGTTTCTTGTAACGCTTTGTGTGAAAAGACATCTTCGTGCGTTGGCCCGCCATTGCCGTCAGAGAGCATCAAAACAATGTCCGGTTCAGCCTTGGCCAGCCATTCTTCGGATACAGGCTTATAGCCGGAATAGGCTGAAAGCGGATTGATCCCGCCTGCATAACGGATAAAAGCATCGGCTGCCGTGTCGCTGCCCGCACCGCTCAGACGCGCCAAACCATGAAAGAAGACCACTTTCTTTTGCTTGTCTGCCGATATTCTGCTGGCATAAGCCGTGGCCGCATCAAAATCGTCGATGACTGTCTGCGTCAGGGTTTCACCTTGCTGTTTCCGACCGAGACGCTGTGCAATGAGGCCGATTTTTTTGATCAGTCCCTCTCGGGTGTTGTCTACGGGAACATAGAGAATTTCGACCGCTGATTGGTTGAGCACATCGGTTGTTTCCGGCGGACCAATATCTTCAGATGCAATAATCAGGTCCGTGTCGAGCGCCAGAATACCCTCTGGCGAAAGGCTGCGCCGGTAGCCAACATTGGCTTTAGCGGCAGTCTCGGCTGGAAATTTACTGCTTCGGTCAACAGCGATGATCCTGTCGCCTGCTCCCAGTGCGAAAATGATTTCCGTTATATCGGAGCCGAGAGAGACAATGCGTTTGGCGGGAGTATTTTCCGCAAAGGCCATCAGTGGTGCAACATGAAGCAGTATTAGCACAAACAGGGATTTTGCTATGCTGCGCAACAGGAAAACCCGGAGAGGATGTAAGAAATGCACGCCTGCCTGCCCATTTATTCTATGATCTGATCAGGAGTAGCTATTAAATATGAATTTAATAATCAAGTTAAATCACCCAAATTTATCACGGCGCGTGGAACGAGCCGCCTGTGTACTTACGATGCGCATAACACCCTTGACGGGCAGGCAAACGCCCAGCCGAACCGCAGTGTCAAATTACTGTCGGTGCTGAGTTGATGATAATTGTGCTGACACCGAGCAGGGCTATTCCTTGCGCGCGGTGCGTTTGGCGGGCTGTTTAGAAGTTGGCAATGGCCGCTTAAAAATCTCGACGGTTAAAATAGAGAAAGCCCCGCGTTCCGGGGCTTTTTCGATGTTGAGTGGGCATCAACTGATTGCTCGTCCGACCCAGATCAATATACAGGCCCCGATAAAGCCGGCAACCAGATAGCCGAGCCAGCCACCGAACGACACACCGAGGAAGCCGAAGATAAAACTGGCGATCGCTGCGCCGATGATACCCAGAATGATATTCATGAATATGCCCGTGTCACTATTCATGAAATTGGATGCTATCCAGCCTGCAAGGCCCCCAATGATGATTGCTGCAATCCAGCCTATACCTGCCTCACCCATTCTTTGTCTCCCTGACTGATACAATAAAGATGGATATGTAGCAGTTGAGGCTTTCGGCAAGGGGTAAGATTAAGACGGGCAGGGGCTTGTCTCCGCCGCCCGGCTTACTCTGCGTTTTAGAATGGCCAGGCGCGCTGGGGTCCGCGCATCTCTTCCCACGCATGCGCCATTTGCAGAACGCCAAGGTCGTCAAAACGACGCCCGGAAATCTGCAAACCAATTGGCACCCCGGCGCTGTCATAACCACAATTGACAGAAATCGCGGGTTGCTCGCTCATGCTGTAAAGCAGCGTGAAATTGATATGCGCCATAGCCCGGTTAACATCGTTATCATATGGATAGGCCCAGTCTGCCGGGAAGCTTACATTTGGCGATACGGGCGAGAGGACGAAGTCATAAGCGGATGTGGCTGCGACAGTGGTTGAACGAATTTGCAACGCTTTCGTGTAGCTTTTGTAGACATCCTCGCCGCTATTGCCCAAGCCAGATTCCGCCCATGTGCGAATGATCGGCAACAGCTTCTCACGCTTTTCATCGGAGAGAGCTGCAACATCAATACCTGCACGGGTGCGCCAGAAACTATCCAAACCGTTGAGCATATCTTCGCTCATCCATGGATCAAGCGTTTCAACAATCGCACCATTGGCACTGAACACGTCGGCTGCTGCTTTGACAGCATCATAAACTTGCGGATCAACAGGCATGCCGCAGCCGGGATCAAGATGGAGCGCGATGCGCAATCCTTTTACATCGCGTTTGAGGTCGCTCCATGCAATATCTGCAAAAGGCAGGTTCATATGATCGCGGTGATCGGGCTGCGATAGCACGGCCATGGCAAGGGCAGAATCTGCAACTGTGCGGGTCATTGGTCCAACAACGCGGCCCATGAAGGGTGGGTCAATAGGAATACGCCCAAGGCTTGGCTTCAATCCAGCAAGACCGCACCATGCCGCAGGCAGACGAACAGAGCCGCCAATATCTGTGCCAAGATGAATGGGGCCATATCCGGCTGCACCGGCAGAACCCGCACCCGCACTTGAACCGCCGGGGTTCATGTCCGTGTTCCATGGATTGCGTGCCAGCTTATGGAAACTTGAAAGGCCAGATGACAGCATACCAAAATCCGGCATCGTCGTCTTACCGATGAAGACTGCACCGGCTTCGCGCAGGCGCGCTGCCGGAGGCGCATCGGCTGCAAGGGGCTTCAACTCAGTCACCGCTGTGCCAAGCGGCATCGCATCGCCTTTGGTGGCGATGTTTTCTTTCAGTGTAACCGGCACGCCATCCAATGACACGCCATTGGCCATGACTTGCTCTCCGGCCTGCCAGCGTGCTTCAGAGGCTTTTGCGGAAGCAAGTGCGCCATCCGCATCGACGAACCACATTGCATTCAATTCTGGTTCGTGGCGTTCAATATGCTCGAGAACGGCCTTGGTAACATCAACGGGTGAAAAGCGCCCGGCCTTATAGCCGTCAATCATTTCATGGGCGGTCAGTGCATTGAGTTTAGTCATGATCAGATTTTATCCATGGTATGGGAAATTAGAATTTGGTTTAGAAGGATTTGCTTCATGCGATGGCGAGTTCCCGGAATTGGGCAAAATCCCATTCTCTGCCGGGGGCTGCATCGATAAGGCTGCGCGTATAGGCGTGTTTTGGCGCGGAAAGCACGTTGAACGCGGTGTCGTATTCGACGACGCGTCCGTGCTGCATCACCAGCACATCGTCACAAATCTGCGCGGCGACCCGCAGATCATGGGTGATGAAAAGAATGGCAATGCCGAGTTTTTCCTGCAATTCGTCGAGCAATTGCAGCACCTGCGCCTGAACCGAAACGTCAAGCGCGGAAACGGCTTCGTCAGCGACCAGCACATCAGGTTCCATCGCAACCGCGCGTGCAATAGCAACGCGCTGGCGCTGCCCGCCTGAGAACTGATGCGGATAACGATTGATCGCATCCTCGGGCAGGCCAACCAGTTGCAGAAGTTCTGCCGCGCGCGCTGTCGCTTTGCGCTTTTCGACGCCCATATTGACCGGGCCTTCGATCAGGCTTCTGCCAATTGTCCAACGTGGATTGAGCGAACGAAACGGGTCCTGAAAGATGATCTGGATATGTTTGCGATGGGGTTTAAGTTGGCGCTGGGTGAGTTGCGCAATATCAAAGTCCGCCACCTTAATCTCACCGGATGTCGGCTCGATCAGACGCATGACACAACGCGCTACCGTTGATTTACCAGAGCCGCTTTCGCCAACAATACCCAATGTGCGGCCACGTTTGATCGTGAAACTCACATCACTTGCCGCAAAGGTGTGATCGCCTTTTGCGAAGACGGAGTGGGTTCCGTAGCTCTTTTGAAGATCATTGACGCGAAGCGCGATTGCCTCGCAAGCAACATCGCGGGCCGCACGCGGCGTCAGGCTCGGCACCGATTGCAGCAGCTTCTTAGTGTAATCCTGTTGTGGTGCACGCAGCAGTGTTTCGACAGGAGCATGCTCGACCACATTGCCATGTTTCATCACATGAACCGTGTCGGCAATCTCGGCGACAACACCCATATCATGCGTGATGAAAAGCACGGCCGTCCCGTGCTTTTCCTGCATTTCAGAAATCAGGCTGAGGATCTGCTTTTGCGTGGTCACGTCAAGCGCGGTTGTTGGCTCATCGGCAATCAGCAATTGCGGCTCAAGCACCAGTGCCATGGCAATCATGATGCGCTGGCGCTGGCCGCCTGAAAGCTGGTGCGGATAGGAACGATAGACACGGTCGATGTCGGGCAGGTGCACCTGTTCCATGATGTCCAGAACGCGGGCTTTTCGTTCGTTGGCAGGCAGGTTCAAATGCGTGCGCAGCACTTCTTCGATCTGTTCGCCAACGCGCAACACCGGATTAAGTGCGGTCATCGGCTCCTGAAAGATCATGGATATTTTTCGCGCCCGAATGGCACGCATCGCCTGTGGACCAAGATCGAGAAGGTTTTTGCCCTCCAAATCAATTCGCCCGCCCGCAGGTTCCAGCGCGCCTTTTGGCAAAAGCCCCATGATCGAAAGCGAGGTGACAGATTTGCCTGAGCCACTTTCGCCGACAAGGCAGACCGTTTCACCTTTGCGGATTTTAAGCGAAAGGCCATTGAGAACTGGTGCAGCATTGCTATTGCCTGCAAGCCTCACGCTCAGATCGGTTATTTCGAGAACGGTGGGTTCTTTATCAAAATTGCGGTTCTTAAATATCATGATCAGCCCTCGCGTTTCTTCAGACGTGGATCGAGCAGATCGCGCGCCGTATCGCCCAGAAGGTTGATGGAAAGGATGCACAGCGACAGCAGCAGGCCCGGCCAGAAGATCAATGATGGCTTGAGCTGGAAGTAAAGCCGGCCCTCGGCCATGATGTTACCCCATGTTGGAATTTCGGTTGAAACACCGGCTCCGAGGAACGACAGAATTGCTTCGGTCAGGATTGCAGAGGCACAAACATAAGTGGCCTGAACTGTCAGCGGCGCCAAGGTATTCGGCATCAGATGCTGCCAGATAATTTTTGGTGTGGAAGAACCAAGCGAAAGCGCTGCTTCAATGTAAGGCTCTTCACGCGCCGAGAGCACGATGGAGCGTACCAGACGCACCACGCGCGGAATTTCCGGAATGGTGATGGCGGCAAGAACAGACCAGATGCTCGGACCGTTAAGCGCAATCAGCGCGATGGCAAGCAGGATTGAAGGGATTGCCATCAGGCTGTCCATGATGCGCATGATGATGGCATCTGCAAAGCGGAAGAAACCGGCAATCAGGCCAATGAACAAGCCAAACAACACGCTTATAATCGCCGCGCCAATACCGATGAGCAGTGAAACCTGTCCGCCCATCAGCACACGTGACAGGAGATCACGGCCATAACCATCAGTGCCCAACGGATAGGTGTCGGTTGGAGGCTTGAGGCGTTGCAGCGCATCCATGCCCATGGGATCATGGGGGACAATCCATGGCGAAACCAGCGTTATGGCAACAATCACAATCAGAATGATGGCAGCGACCACCGGGCCAATTCCGAGCCGCGTTGCCTTGGAAAAGGATAAGGTATTGAGCAGCCATTGCAGGCGTGCTGCCGGGCGGGGTGAGGCTGACATCAGTAACGGATCCTTGGGTCGAAGAGGGTGTATGAGAGATCAATCAGCAGATTGACAAACACGTAGAGCGCACTGGTGAGCAGGATCATGCCCTGAATAACCGGATAGTCGCGCGCAAGCACTGCATCCACCGTCAGACGTCCAATGCCCGGAATGTTGAAGACGCTTTCGGTCACCACCACACCGCCGATAAGCAGGGCAAAGCCGGTACCGATCACCGTCAGGATTGGAACGGCTGCATTGCGCAATGCATGGTGAAAAAGCACCACTTTCTCGCGCACACCCTTCGCACGCGCTGTACGGATATAATCCTCACCAAGCACTTCGAGCATCGATGCGCGTGTCATGCGCGCAATCAGTGCCACATAAATGACGGCGAGCGTGAAACAGGGCAGGGCTGCGCGTGATAGAAACTTGCCGAAATTCTGGGATGGAGCCGTGTATCCCTGAACCGGGAACCAGCGTAGCTCAATAGAGAAGAACTGGATGAACAGATAGCCGATCACAAAAACTGGTATTGAAAAGCCCAGAACCGATAGGGTCATGACACCATAGTCGATCCAGCTCCGATGACGCCATGCCGCAAGAATGCCCAGCGGTACAGCGATGACAACCGAGAGGACAATTGTCAGCACGGCGATGTTGAGCGTTGGCCAGATGCGCTGCCCAATCATTGTTGTGACCGACGTTCCCGAGATCAGCGATGTGCCGAGATCGCCCTGAAGCAGATGGCCGAGCCACGTTATAAACTGCACATGAAGTGGCAGATTAAGCCCCAGTGATTCACGGATGCGGTCCAGTTGCTCGGTCGTTGCGGCATCACCCGCAATGATTGCCGCCGGATCGCCAGGCGTCAGACGCAAAAGCAAGAAAACAAAGATCGCGACGATTGCCATCACCGGGATGACGGCAAGAATGCGACGCAGGATGAAACCGAACATCGAGTTGTCCTTGTCGGAAATTAGTCAAAGGAGTGTGAAGGTTGTAAAATGTAAGCAACGCTACGTTCACACCCTTGTCTGATTTTGTAAGGCGGCAGTTCTTAACGATCAGAACGCGCCGCCTGTCTGGTGTCCGCCGCTTTTATGCAGCCGTTTCAAAAGCCTATTCGGCCTTCTTCACGTTCCAGAAAACCTGCACCGGCGACATGACCATGTCTTCGAGAGCCTTGCTGCGTGCATGTGGCGAATAGAACTGGCCCAGCGGCAGATAGCTCACAGTATCCATCGCATGGACCTGAATTTTCTTCGCAACTGCTTTGCGTTCCTCAGGTGTCGTCGCGTCAATGAATTCCTGACGCATGACTTCGATTTCATCGTCTTTCGGCCAGCCGAACCACGCCTGATCGCCGCGGCCATTGAGCATCGGGCTGATGAGCGGATTATCAACTTCCGGCACGATCCAGTTTGTGAAGAACAGGTTCCAGCCGCCTTCGCTTGGCTTGCCCTTATTGGCACGGCGCGTGACAACGCTTTGCCAATCCATTGGCTGCATATCCACAGTGAAGCCTGCTGCTCGCAGAGCCTGTGCAGCCACGATAGGCTGGGAGGCAATGACACGAACGTCGGTCGGCTGAAGAATGACGACAGGTGTGCCGTCATAGCCTGCTTCTGCAAGAAGCTTTTTTGCGCCTTCAATATCACCACCGTTCACAAGCGTCTCACCGCCCGTTTCATCACCCAGTGGTGTTCCGCAGCCGAAGATCGCGCCGCAGACTTTGTAATATTCCGGGTTGCCGACGATGTTGGCCAGAAAGTCTTTCTGGCTCAGTGCCTTAAGAGCCGCCTGACGGACTTTTTTGTTATCAAAAGGTGGGTATTTGAAGTTCATGCGGCCAATGGCCTGATAACCCAGATCATCGCGCAGTTCGATTGCAATGTCGTCACTGGTCTCAAGGATTGGAAGCAGATCGACAGGGACCTGATCAATGAAATCGACTTCGCCAGACATGATCGCGTTAACGGCGGTCTGGGAGTCTGCCATCGTGACCCATTTGACTTTCTCGACATTAACTTTTTTACCACCGGCCATCCAGCTTGGTGGCTCATCGCGCGGTACATAATCCTCAAACTTGACATAGCTCGCACTTACGCCCGGCTGAAATTCTTCAGGCACAAATTTGAATGGACCCGATCCGATATGCTCGGTGATTGCGGTATCTGCCGGTGTTGCCGCGATGCGCGCAGGCATGATGAAGGGCGGAAGTGCAGACTGCTTGGCGATGGTATCAAGAAGCGGCGCGAAGGGCTCGCTCAATGTCCAGACAATGGTTTTGTCGTCTTTTGGTTCAAGGCTATCCGTCAGCTTGAAGATCGTTTGCCCACCGGAATCACGTTGGCCCCAGCGTTTGAGCGATGCAACGGCATCGGCGGCAGTGACAGGCGCGCCGTCATGGAACTTCAATCCGTCACGCAGTGTAAATGTATAGGTCTTTTTATCATCGGAAACGGTCCAGCTTGCCATTTGTGGCTGTGGCTGAAACTTGTCGTCAACGGCCACAAGCACGTCATAAATCATATAAGCATGATTGCGTGTGATATGCGCGGTTGTGATGACCGGATCAAGAACCCGCAGCCCTTCCATGACTGCTGTGATTGTCTGCGCCTGTGCTGGCAAGGAAAATGCAGCAGAGCTGGCGAGCAGTACGGCTGCCATTCCTGCGAGAGCAGATCTGAACCTGTTTAAGCTGCGCTTTGGCTGCGCCTTCGCTTTCCATGAAGGCTGAGAGTTCTTTTCATAAAACATTGTTTTTCCCATTTGCAGATGATGTTCCGTTGTTTTTTCTGACAGCGTTAAGGCTGCCTGGTGGCTTTGACATCCAACCTTTTTGCTCGCGTCGAAATTCAGATGTGTTTCGCGCATTTTTTCCTCCTCCAATCCACCCGTCACTCACTCCTCATGATTGACATAAGTATCGTTAGGCGATACGGTAGTATTGCTATTGACGATAGCTGGCATTTTGATAGGGTGTCAAGGGGATTTGAAGGAGGGGCTATGCGTGATGTTGAAAGAGTGGAATACGGAGTGCGTCCGGTTCCGGAAACAGAGGCGGAGGATCCGCTGTTCGTAAACGCCATAGCGCGGGCCATGCAGGTGCTTTCTGCTTTTCACGGAACCAGCAAACCGCTCACCCTCAACGAGATCGCAAAAATATGCGGAATGGGTAAAAGTGCCGTTCAGCGCATCGTTCATACCTTGCGCCAGCAGGGCTATATCGAACGCGATCCGAATGATCGGGGGTATGTACCCGGTATTCGTATTCTCGATCACACACTGGATTATTTGCGGCTTAATTCTGTGATCGTTCGCGCGCTGCCATCGCTGCTTGAGTTGCGGCGTGATGCGAGTGAGCGCGTCGATTTGAGCGTGCGCGACAATCTCAGACTGGTCTATGCTCTTCGCTTGCAAAGTAAACGCGAGGCTTTCTTCGCAACCCTTATCGGTAACAGTGTGCCTCTTTATTGCACGTCAGGCGGACGGGCGGTCATGGCACAGTTGAGCGACGACGAGGTGAATGAAATCATCGAGCGGTCCAATCGACGAAAGTTTACGCCGCGCACGATCACCGATCCTCAGGCTATCTGGGAGAAGGTGCTGGAAGCGCGCGAGAATGGTTATGCGCTTGCATCGGAAGAGGTTTTGCAGGGCGAAATCGCCATTGGAGCGGCCATTCGTGGTCCTGATGGGCGTCCCGTTGCAGCGCTGCATGTGGGCGGTTCACTGAGCGAATGGAACAAAGAAACATTCTCCAGCCATTTCGCGCCATTGGTTATGGCGGCGGCGGGAACAATTAACCGGCTTTGACTGGGGTTAACCCCAGTTTTCGATGCGCAGTTTCGATCCATCGGAGAAGCGCGAAATATGGAACGGGGATGGATCAACGACTGGCGTTTCGCCGGTCACTATATCGGCCACCAGTCGCCCTGCTCCGGGGCCAATGCCAAAGCCATGCCCGGAGAAACCCGTTGCTACAATAAGACCATCAATGCCGGGCAAGGGCGAGATGACCGGAATAACATCTGGCATTGTGTCGATCAGTCCTGCCCATTCCTGTGCGATTTGAGCGGAAGCGAAAGACGGAATTGCTTGCTTGAGTTTGGTCAGCACTTGCGCATTGGCAGCGCGATGCGGCTCTGGATCAAGGATACGAATTTTTTCAAAGATGGAAGTTTGATCAGCCGGGCGAAGTTTCCATTGAAAAGCCTCTTCAAAGAACCGTTCGCCGAAACGAAAGCGCAATGAGCGCCATTCGGTTGAGAGTGACGGGATGAAATCCCGGAAGAAGCGGAAACTGTCGGGCACGATGTCGGCTATCGAGCCGCCAAGACTGGCAATCGTATAGCCGCCATCAAGGCGTTTGCGCAGCGCAAAGTCGGAAAACGCGATCGCCGGATCGATACCCGCATCAATGGGCGCAGTTCGGAATACGGATGAACGGACTTTCAACTGCGGAAGATGCGCATCAAAGCCTGACAAGATCAGTCGCGACCATGCGCCGCCGGCTACGACAATCGCTTCACAAGCAACGCGGCCTTTCTCGGTTAAAACTGCTGAAACCCGGCCATTGGTGGTTTCGATGCCGCGAACAGCACAGTTCTGCATAATAACAGCGCCCAGTTCCTGCGCTTTTGCGGCAAGCGCTGGAACCGCTTTTTGTGGTTCGGCGCGCCCATCAAGTGGCGTAATCATGCCGCCTTTGAGCGAATGCTTGAGCCCCGGTACAATGTCCGTTGCCTGCTTGCTGCTGAGAAGTTGTGTCTCAATACCATGTTCGCGCGCAATCCTGATCCACTGATCATAGCGCTCAACGTCCTCTTCTTTTTCGGCAGTATAAACAATGCCTGTCACGCGAAAGCCTGTTTCGCGCCCGGTATGTTCATTCATTGTTTCCCAAAGGCGCATGCTCTCGACGATCAGCGGCAGTTCGCGGCTGTCGCGACCTGTGCGGCGGCACCAGCCCCAATTGCGGCTTGATTGCTCACCCGCAATCTCGCCCTTTTCGAACAATGCGACAGGAATGCCGCGTTCTGCCAGAAAAAGTGCGGTTGAAACCCCTATCACGCCTGCACCGATGACGGCGACCTTCGTTTCCAGGGGCAAATGTTCAGCGGTTGTCACTTTGTCGGTGATCGGCCCCATGGTGCGTCTCCTGTCATGCAAATATGTTGGGTGCAGCATTGCGTGATTTGCGAGCTTATTCAACTGGATAAGGAGGCAAATTATTCTCATCGTCAGTGTATTCTGGCAAATGCCTGACGTAATTTCTCTTGTTTTATTGGCAAAGACGTTCAACTCGTTTTATATGCGCTTTGATGAAAACAGGACTCTCGGCCTCTTCTATGGATGCACGCACGCAACAAGACATGAAGCTACAGTACGAAACGGCCGCGGCACTGACACTTTCAGGCATTGGGCGTCAGTTCGGAACGGTGCGTGCGCTGGATCATATTTCGCTCGATGTGCAGCCGGGAGAGATTATCTGTCTGGTGGGGCATTCCGGTTGTGGAAAGACTTCGCTGTTGCGGATTATCGCCGGTATCGACGCGCCCGACGAAGGCCAATTGATCATGGGTGGGCGCACTTTGGTTGGTCCTTCGGTTTTTGTTGAACCGGAAAAGCGCAATATCGGGGTGGTCTTTCAGGACTATGCCTTGTTTCCGCATCTGACAGTGCGGGAAAATGTAATGTTTGGCTTGCGAAAGCTGCATAAGGACAAGGCGCTGGCGCGGGTCAATGAACTGTTGGATCTTGTCGGTCTTTCAGCCATGGCCGAGCGCTATCCCCACATGTTGTCAGGCGGCGAGCAGCAGCGTGTGGCCCTTATCAGGGCGTTGGCGCCCAAGCCCGATCTGCTCTTGATGGATGAACCTTTTTCCAATCTTGATCGTGGTTTGCGCGCGCGGGTTCGCAGAGAAACCATGGCGCTTCTGCGCGCGCTTGGCACACCGGTTATCATCGTTACACATGAGGCCGAAGAAGCGCTTTCCACAGGTGACCGGGTTGTTTTGATGCGCTCTGGCGAGATTGTGCAGCAAGGTCCGGCGCGGGATCTGCATGATCATCCGAGCAGCCGTTATGCTGCGGATTTTTTCTGTGATTTCAATGCGCTTGAGGGCGTGGTTCGCGGTAACGTTATCGAAACGGCAATCGGCGAGGTTAATCTGCCAAAGGATCGTTTGTTAACGGGGAATGTGCTGGTTTATGTCAGGCCACGTGACATCGCGATTATTTCCGATGATGCGCCCGATAGATTGCGCGGTTATATCGAAACTCGCACCTATCTGGGTGAGACGGAAGAACTGCTGATCAATCTCGTTGATCGTAAAGAACGGGTGCGTGTGCGTAACCAACATCATCTGCCTGAGAGCACAACGTCTGTCTGTGTGCGTGTCGATTGGGACAAAGCACTGGTATTTGCAAAATAATGAGTGAATTTATCATATTTATTGCCCCGCAAGATTGACCCTGCAAAATGCAGCCAATATATTCCGATTGCATCACATATAGTTCCAAATGAACATATTTTATCGGAGGTAATATGCCCAAGATCGCGCGTGCTGGACTGGCTCTTATGGCTGCGACGTTTCTCTCAGGTGCTGCAAATGCAAATGAGGTGAATATCTATACAACGCGTGAACCAGGCCTGATTCAGCCCTTGCTTGATGCCTATAAGGAAAAGACGGCAACAACCGTCAATACCGTGTTCCTTAAAGATGGTCTTGCAGAACGTGTTGCTTCGGAAGGTGATAAATCCCCAGCCGATATTCTTATGACGGTGGACGCAGGCAATCTTGTCGATCTCGTTGACAAGGGATTGACGCAGGCAGTTGATTCCCAGACGCTGAAGGATGCTGTTCCTGAACAGCTTCGCGATGCGAACGGCAACTGGTACGGCCTGTCGATGCGCGCGCGTGTGGTCTATGCGGACAAGGATCTCGAACTGGACCAGATTAACTATGAAGACCTGGCTGATCCGAAATGGAAAGGCAAGATCTGCATCCGTGCCGGTCAGCACCCTTATAATACGGCGCTGATTGCGGATTATATTGCGCATCATGGCGCAGAAAAGACCGAAGAGTGGCTGACAGGCCTCAAGGCCAATCTGGCGCGCAAGGCTGCCGGTGGTGACCGTGACGGCGCCAAGGATATTGCTGGCGGAATTTGTGACATTGCGGTTGCGAATTCCTACTATGTCGGACTGATGCGGTCAGGCAAGGGTGGCGATGAGCAGAAGACATGGGCCGATAGCATTAAGGTCATTCTCCCAACGTTCAAGGATGGCGGAACACAGGTCAATATCAGCGGTGCAGCCGTTGCCAAAAACGCTCCAAACAAGGAAGAAGCCGTCAAGCTTCTTGAATACCTCGTTTCGGACGAAGCTCAGCAGCTTTATGCAAAGGCCAATTACGAATATCCTGTGAAGCAGGGTGCTTCGGTCGATCCGATTGTCGAATCCTTCGGCGAGCTGAAGATCGATCAGGTTCCACTTTCGGAAATTGTTACCCACCGCAAGCAGGCCAGCGAACTGGTCGACAAAGTTGGTTTTGACAATTAAAAGTCGATTACTGTTGTAAACACGACGCCGGTGCACATCCTTGCGCCGGCGTTGTAATATGAGGAAAGCATGCCGGAAACAGCGCAAGCCGCATCGTCATCCCTGCCTTATCGGACCCGCTCCGGGCGCTGTTGGCTGTGGCTTTCCGGTCTGATTGCGCTGCTTGTTTGCCTGCCGGTGCTAGCGCTTATAACGGAAGCGTTCAGAGGTTCTTCCGGTTTGTGGGGCCATCTTTTCTCGACGATTTTTGCCTCTGCTTTCAAAGACACAGTTATTCTGCTGGTGGGGGTCGGGCTTATCACGGCGTTGGTTGGCACATCCACGGCATGGCTTGTGACGGCTTATGATTTTCGCGGACGTGGCGTGCTGGAATGGGCGCTTTTGCTGCCGCTTGCAGTGCCGACTTATATCGTCGCCTATGCCTATCTCGATATTCTGCATCCCATTGGCCCCGTGCAAAGTGCAATCCGCTTTGTGCTGGGTTTTGATACGCCGCGCCAGTTTCGTCTGCCTGATATAAGATCAATGACCGGTTGCATCATTCTGCTGGGCTTTGTTCTTTACCCTTATGTTTATATCCCGACCCGCGCGATGTTTCTCACGCAGTCGGCAAGTTTGATCGAGGCTGCTCGCACCTTGGGCGTGAGCCGGAGGGGAATTTTCTGGCACGTGGCGCTGCCGCTCGCGCGCCCTGCGGTTGCAGTGGGGGTAAGTCTTGCCCTGATGGAAACACTCAACGACGTTGGTGCTGCCGAGTTTCTTGGCGTGCGTACATTGACAGTTTCGATCTATACGACCTGGGTGACGCGCTTTGATCTGCCGGGTGCGGCACAACTTGCGCTGGCGCTTTTGCTGTTGGTTGTTGCCCTTGTATCTGTTGAGCGCTGGGCGCGCCGCAAGCAGCGCTTTTCATCCAATATTCGCCATTCGCGCGGGTTTGAACCACTCAAAGTAACCCCATTCAGAGGTCTATGGCTGGCGGCGCTTTGTGCTCTGCCGATCATCATCGGCTTCATTATGCCTGCGACCTATCTGGTCATCGAAGCAATTAAACGTATGCGCTTTGCAGGCATCTCACCGCGCCTTGCGGGAGAAGCCTTTAACACGGTCATGCTCGCGTCTGCCGCAACCATTCTGGTGCTGTTATTGGGTGTGATGGTCGCTTATGCAATGCGGCTTTTTCCCGGTGCTGCATCGCGCTGGTTTTATCGTTTTTCCACAATGGGCTATGCGGCCCCCGGAACGGTGATCGCAATCGGCATTATGATTGTTTCGGGCGCAGTTGATCGGTTGTTTGATCAGGTCTTTGGTTATCTGTTCGGACTATCAACCGGACTGCTGCTCATTGGCTCAGGTGCTGCAATTGTCTATGCCTATGTTGCGCGGTTTCTGGCGATTTCTGCCGGTGGCATCGATGCGGGACTCGAGCGCATTCCACAATCACTTGATCAGGCGTCGCGTAGTCTGGGGCGCGGTGTGACGGCCACATTCTATCATGTGCATCTACCGCTTTCCAAGACTGCAATCGTGGCGGCAGGATTGCTGGTCTTTGTGGATTGTGTGAAGGAGCTGCCTGCAACCCTTCTGTTGCGTCCGCTTAACATTGAGACATTTGCCACGCATCTTTATGGCGAGGCCGCGCGCGGCACTTATGAAGAAGCTTCTGTTGCGGCGCTGGCAATTGTTGTGGTCGGCATCCTTCCGGTTATTTTGTTGGCTCGTGTCGGTCGCCGACTGGGGCGCGCTCATTGATAGCTGTGGAAGCTCTGCAATATCAAATTGTTACAATATTGTTATGTGCCGTGGCTTTAACAGCGCGTTACATGCCCGTTTCTAAAGTCTTGAAGCTTAAAAACCCAGGACTATCAAAGGTTTTGAAGGGGAACGACATCATCTTCAAGTCAGATAGATCAATGATTTCAACACGATATTTCGCGTGATCGCAATAATATGTGACTGTATTAAAGCGCGGTTTCCATGCTTCTACCACTTTGACGCCACAAAGCGAAAGCTGAATGGCCACATGGAAACAACGCCGGGGATTTGCAGGCAATAGCCATTCGGGCTGGTCTTATAAAATCCCGGCATGACTTGGATGATGAAAACAATGCTGGATACGCAACACTGGCTCCCGGTCGAGTTGCTCAATATTGGTTTGGCTGCCGCCGTTTTCTTCGCCTGCCTTGTTCACTCTTTGTGGAAGGCGGTCTTTGATGAACTCAACCCCGTTTTCTGGCGTCGCACCGCTGCGGTTCTCTGGGCGGGTGTCGTTATCGTTGCTTTGAGCAGCGGAATTGAAAGTTTCAACTGGCCACAGGTCATTGGCTGGATGATGGTGGCGGGCGGCGTTGCTGCGACGACCATTCGCACCGGCATGAGCTATTATCGCCAGTATTCGGCGCATAATGGTCGCCGTACAAAATTCACACATTCTCACACGTCTGGACGGTGATAGCCATGTTTGCAAAGACCGTTCAAATGCCTTTGCGCCAGCACCGTCCGCGTAGTCTGCGTTCGTTCTTTATCCGCGCTTTTGGTTCTGCACGATCCCGTAAATATTCGTTGAGCGCGCTCCAGAGCGGCAGTAGCCCAAAATAGGGCCTTCGGCTTCGGCAATTGCTGAAGCCATATCGTCGACATTTTCTTGCGTTAGCTGGCCGCCGATCACTGGAATATAATAGGTCTTGATGCCAGCCTTTTCAGCAACTTTTGCAACTTCGGCAAAAGAAGGCTGATCCTCGCCGCCTTCGCCATCGGGACGATTGCAAATGATCGTCTGAAAGCCTTCGGCCGCAATATCACGCACGTCATCCGGCGTGATTTGGCCTGTGACCGAATAGTTGTCGTCGATCTGGCGAATATCCATTCTTTTCCACCTAAAAATAAGCTGCGTCTTTTTCAGACCTTCTGAGGTTAGCTGATATAGCTTGTTTGCAAGGTGTATCGCAAGGGTTGAGCATGTTGCTTCAAAGTCGTTGAGGTGTGGCCCGTAAATGCTATGACAGAGGGTGAGTTTGCATGTGTTTGCGGGGAGAGCAATGATGATACATAAAATCAGCCAGAATTTGCCGCGTCTGACACGCCGACACTCCAATTATCAAGAAAGTGATCGTGAGGTACCTGAAGAGGTTCCGATTGCGATGAGCTACAATGGCTCCACACAGGCCGTAATGATGGCAACGCCCGCTGATCTTGAAGATTTTGCCGTCGGCTTCAGCCTGACGGAAGGTATTATAAGTCAATTTTCGGAAATTGAGGATCTGAATATCGAAGTGCTCGATAAAGGCATTGATATTCAGATGCGACTGGTTGATGCGCGCAATGAAATGCTCACAGCCCGGCGCAGATTTATGGCCGGTCCTGTTGGGTGCGGCTTGTGTGGTATCGATTCCATTGATCAGGCCATCCGCCCGCTTGCCGGAATTGAAACACAAACAATGTTTGAAGCGGTTTCGGTCATCGCCGCAGTGAGTGAACTCGGCCGTTTGCAGCAATTGAATGCGCAGACTCATGCAGTGCACGGCGCCGGTTTCTATGTGCCGGGTGAGGGGCTTTTGATGGTTCGCGAAGACGTTGGAAGGCATAACGCGCTCGACAAACTGATTGGTGCATTGGCACGCGAAAATATATCTGCCAGCAAGGGTCTCGTCGCGCTGACAAGTCGTGTTTCTGTCGAAATGGTGCAGAAGGCGGTTATTCTTGGTGCGCCGCTGCTTGCTGCGATTTCAGCGCCCACTGCACTTGCCATTCGCACGGCACAAGCAGCCAAACTGACACTCGTCGCACTGGTGCGCGGCGACGATTTTGATGTCTACACCCACCCAGAACGCATCATCATTGAATAGCCGACCTCGCATTTGCAAGGCCGGCTGTCTTTTTAGGGGCATATGGTTATTGGAAAACCAACGCCCACGGTTTCGCACTCTGCGTTGGATTATACCAATGCTTCGATACGGGCGCGCTCACTGACGATCTGCAACGCTGCATGTGCAGCTTCGACACCCTTCACCTTGAAATGGTTGAAGAAGAAGTCGTGATGCTCCTTGCTGTCGTGATAATGATGCGGCGTGAGCGAAACGCTGAGAACCGGAACTTCGGTTTCGAGCTGCACCTGCATCATGCCATTGATGACGGCAGTGGCGACGAAGTCATGGCGATAAATACCGCCATCAATCACAAATGCAGCACCAACAATCGCCGCATAGCGGCCTGTCTTTGCAAGTGTTTTTGCGTGAAGCGGAATTTCATAAGCGCCGGGAACGTCGAAGACTTCGACTTCCACGTTGCTGCCGGTCTTGGCTTTGAGTTCAGCGATGAAGCTTTTGCGTGCTTCATCGACAATATCGGCGTGCCAGCGCGCCTGAATGAAGGCAATTTTGAAGGATGTCTTGTTCGGATAGCTCTGGTTCATAGGTTCCTCACGAAACTAGAATCAGGGCGCACAAAGGAACGCAAACCCGCGCGCAAGCCGAGTTTAACGCTCTTTCGCTCTCTTCCATCCGGACTTTAACCGTCGGCTCCGGCATCTCACCGGATCTGCTGACCCTGAAATCTTTACCCAAAAGGTTTTGGTTTCAGGCGCTCGCGGGCTTGAAGATCGCTCTTCATACCGCCGGTGGGGAGTTTCACCCCGCCCCGAGAACAAACCCGCACACCATTGTACAGGTGAACGGAAATTATGCATTCTGATCGCGAATGTCCAGCCATATCACAGGAAATTTATACGCGTGCCTGAGTATCACGGCGTTGATTTTTCTGCATTTTGACACCGAGATGAAATGTTGGCGCACGAAATGGACTTGAGGGGTTAAATGCCTCATTTTTCAACATTTTTTGGTTGTTTTTTTCAGCTGATGTCTTTCTTGCCCGCTCTATTTTGGGGTTGTCAGAGGAAATCTTATTGACACATATCGGGTGCATGAGCCTATGCTAGGGGCATATGTTGTCTTACGTTTATTTTTTCGGCCAAAAAAGACAACGTTGTCAATCGCAGGTGGAGCTGCGTGAATTACAGTGGGATGGAGGTCTCAAAACAGATTGAAGGCTGTTGCGGATGTGCGGGGCAAGGCTTCCGTAATCATCCGGCGTGTTTTGTTTTATGGAGTTCTACGGGAGGTAGACATATGCATAAATTTTTTAAAATAGCCGCAATGGGTACGGCAGCATGCGCAATGTTTGCTGCAATGGCACCGGTTGCAAATGCGCAGGACAAGCAGAACGTTGAAGTTCTGCACTGGTGGACCGCAGGCGGAGAAGCTGCGGCTCTTGATGTTCTCAAAAAAGATCTTGAGAGCAAGGGTATCAGCTGGACAGATATGCCAGTTGCAGGCGGTGGCGGTACGGAAGCCATGACCGTTCTGCGCGCCCGCGTTACCGCAGGCAATGCGCCAACTGCCGTTCAGATGCTCGGCTTCGACATTCGCGATTGGGCCGAGCAGGGTGCGCTTGGCAATCTTGACGAAGTTGCAGGCAAGGAAGGCTGGGACAAGGTCATTCCAGCACCTTTGCAGGATTTTGCGAAATATGACGGTCACTGGATTGCTGCGCCCGTGAATATCCATTCCACGAATTGGATGTGGATCAACAAAGCTGCTCTCGACAAAGCCGGCGGTAAAGAGCCGACCAATTGGGACGAACTCATTGCACTTCTCGATAATTTCAAGCAGCAGGGCATTACGCCAATCGCCCATGGTGGTCAGCCTTGGCAGGATGCAACGATTTTCGATGCGGTTGTGCTTTCTTTCGGGCCGGATTTCTACAAAAAAGCATTCATTGATCTCGACCCGGAGGCGCTGGGTAGCGATACGATGAAGCAGGCGTTCGATCGCATGACCAAGCTGCGTTCCTATGTGGATGACAATTTCTCCGGTCGTGACTGGAACCTTGCTTCGGCCATGGTCATCGAAGGCAAGGCTGGTGTTCAATTCATGGGTGACTGGGCAAAGGGCGAATTCGTCAAGGCTGGAAAAAAGCCTGGCGAAGATTTTGTCTGCATGCGTTACCCCGGAACGCAAGGCGCAGTAACCTTCAACTCCGATATGTTTGCTATGTTCAAGGTTGCTGAAGACAAGGTCCCAGCACAGCTCGAAATGGCTTCGGCTATCGAAAGCCCGGCATTTCAGTCGGCTTTCAACGTGGTCAAGGGATCGGCCCCTGCACGGACTGACGTGCCGGACACCGCTTTCGATGCCTGCGGCAAGAAGGCAATCGCTGACGTGAAGGAAGCGGCTGAAAAGGGCACGATGCTCGGTTCCATGGCCCATGGCTATGCAAACCCGGCTTCGGTGAAGAACGCCATTTATGATGTTGTGACCCGTCAGTTCAACGGTCAGCTTTCTTCTGAAGACGCTGTCAAGGAACTGGTCTCCGCTGTTGAAGGCGCAAAGTAAGTAACAGTGAGCGCCCGGCACGTCCGGGCGCTGTCTTTCCAAGCATGACAATTCATTGAACTTTTGGCGGATTTTTCGCTGAATAAATTCATTGCAGTGAACGGCAGACAGAAATGCCGTTGAAACAATAGCCCGCATCAAGAGCGCCGCGATTGAACGGCGCCGGGTGCGCAGCGCAGAAATGGGTGGCGCAGACATGAAGCGTAACAGCCGACTACAGGAACTGGTGCCCAAGCTGGTTCTGGCGCCGAGCTTTTTGATCGTTCTCGTCTTTGTATATGGTTTTATTATCTATACGGGCGTTCTTTCTGTCACCAACAGCCGCATGTTGCCCTCTTATGGCTTCGTTGGTCTGTCGAATTACCAAAAGCTGTGGGCCTTGCCACATTGGTGGCGTGCCGTCACAAATCTCGCGATCTTCGCATCGCTTTACATCATTATCTGTTCGGTCATTGGCCTATTTCTGGCCATTTTGCTGGATCAGAAAATCCGTGGCGAAGGTTTTTTGCGCCCGATCTATCTTTATCCGATGGCGCTTTCCTTTATCGTTACCGGCACCGCTTGGAAGTGGTTTCTTGATCCGGGCATTGGACTTGAACACACGATGCGGCTATGGGGCTGGGAAGGTTTTACCTTCAACTGGATTAAGAGCAATACGATGGCGATCTATTGCCTCGTGATTGCGGCGGTCTGGCAATCCTCAGGCTTCGTCATGGCGATGTTTCTTGCAGGCCTGCGTGGCGTTGATAATGAAATCATCAAGGCCGCGCAGATTGATGGTGCTTCAACGACAACGATTTATCGCCGCATTATTATTCCGCTGATGCGCCCGGTCTTTCTGTCAGCTTTCGTGGTGCTCGCCCATCTTGCGATCAAGGCCTATGACCTTGTGATTGCATTGACGGGTGGTGGACCGGGACAGGCAACTGAACTGCCTGCGACTTTCATGTATTCCTATACTTTTACCCGCAATCAAATGGGTATCGGTGCGTCATCAGCAATTATCATGCTGGTGATGATTTTCTCGATCATCATTCCGTATCTTTATTCCGAATTGCGCGGAGGCTCACGCTCATGAGTGTCCAGACCCAGGAAAATGCGATCAACAGTGGTAAGTTTACACGCGCCCTGATTTATTCGGCGCTGCTGCTGTTTGCGATCTACTACCTGTTGCCGCTTTATGTGATGCTGGTGAATTCATTCAAACCGCTGGAAGAAATTCGTCAAGGCGGCATGTTGAGCTTGCCGCAGCAGTGGACGATTGAACCATGGCTTTCGGCATGGTCGACTGCACAGATCGGGGTGCAGCCGACCGGCCTCAAGCCATTTTTCATCAACTCAATCCTGATGGTTGTGCCAGCGGTTGCGATCTCAACAGTCGCGGGCGCTTTGAACGGCTATGTGCTCACAAAATGGCGCTTTCGCGGTTCAAACATCTTCTTTGGATTGCTGCTGCTCTCTTGCTTCATTCCGTTTCAGATTGTGCTGATCCCGATGGCACGTGTGCTTGGCATGCTCGGCATTGCAGGCACAATATGGGGTCTGATCCTCGTTCACGTGGTCTATGGTATCGGCTTTACAACGCTCTATTTCCGCAATTACTACGAGGCATTTCCGACCGAGCTGGTGCGGGCTGCGCAGATTGATGGAGCAAGTTTCTTCCAGATTTTCTGGCGCATTCTTCTGCCATCCTCAGGCCCGATCATTGTCGTCTCGGTTATCTGGCAGTTCACCAATATCTGGAACGACTTTTTGTTCGGTGCTTCTTTTTCAGGCGCACATTCAACGCCTATGACGGTCGCACTCAACAATCTCGTTTCCTCCTCCACCGGCGTCAAGGAATATAACGTTCACTTTGCAGCAGCCATTCTGGCCGCTCTTCCGACGCTGATCGTTTACATCGTTTCCGGGCGCTACTTCGTGCGCGGTCTGATGTCCGGTGCCGTTAAGGGATAAGTCTCATATGTCATTTTTGAAAATCTCCAATCTCTACAAGGCCTATGGCAGCGTCTCCGTGCTCAAGGACATCAATATCGAAATTGAGGAGGGCGGATTTCTTGTGCTGGTTGGCCCTTCGGGTTGCGGCAAGTCCACGTTGCTCAACACGATTGCCGGTCTTGAGCCCATTACCTCTGGTGATATTTCGATTAATGGTCGCTCAGTATCAGGTCTGCATCCTTCGCAGCGCGATATCGCGATGGTGTTTCAATCCTATGCGCTTTATCCAAACATGACCGTGGGCGGCAATATCGCTTTTGGTATGGAAATTCGCAAAGTACCGAAGGCTGAACGTGAAAAGGCCATTCAGGAAGTCGCCGATATTCTGCAAATCGGTCATCTTCTTGATCGCAAACCAAGCCAGCTTTCCGGCGGTCAGCGTCAGCGCGTTGCGATGGGGCGCGCTCTGGTGCGCAACCCGCAGGTCTTTCTGTTCGATGAACCCTTGTCAAATCTTGATGCCAAGCTGCGTGTCGATATGCGTACAGAGATCAAGCGTTTGCATCATCGCATGAAGACCACGATCGTTTATGTCACGCATGATCAGATCGAAGCGATGACGCTTGCAACCAAGATTGCGGTCCTCAAGGACGGAATCTTGCAGCAGTTCGGGACGCCCGCCGAAATTTATAACAATCCCACCAATATGTTTGTTGCCGATTTCATGGGCTCGCCTGCCATGAACCTTCTTCATGCGAGTGTCGAGAAAAATGGAGAGGAGCTTGCCATTCTGCTCAAGCAGGGCGACGGGGAGGTCTTGAAGCTCCCTGTCAAGAATGCGCCGAAAACTCTTGTTGATCATGTCGGCAAGGAAATCATCTTCGGCATCCGTCCAGAAGCGTTGACCGATCCCGATGGCGCGGATCGCAATGCGCGTTCTGTTGTGGAAGGGAATTGCCTCATTGACGTGGTCGAACCTGCTGGTTCCGATACTTTTGCAGTGACGCGCATCGGTGGAAAGCAAGTGGTTGCGCGGTTGCGTGCGGATGCGCGGATTGATGCCGGGCAGCGCTCGCCGCTTGCGTTTAATCTGGATAAGTCGGTGTTTTTCGATCCAAAGAGCGAAGAGCGTATTCGGTAGTCATGACAGCCACACACTTTGAGCTTTTGCAGGCAAATCCCTGGAATGGCATTCGCGGCGGCTGGATCTGGGACGGCGCATGCAGGTGCGTATGACCATAATGAAATGCTGAAGAAGAAACTTCTTACGGGTGTTCGCAAGACATCTATTCTCGGATCGTAGCGAGAATAGAAATCAGTCGGGTAGAGTGCTTTCCCCGCGAAGGCGGCTCCCACTTTTCCGCGGCATGCTTTACAAATGAAAAGAGTGTTCCTGCAAATTGCAGGAACACTCTTTTAAGACTTGCCTGGAGGGCAAATAAAACTTCACGGACGCAGCGGTTATCGCAGAAAGTCCAGCCCAAGAAGACCAATTGCCAGCGCTGTATTCAACGAAATGATCATCATTCCATAAACGATGGCTGTTCTTGTAATGTCATTCATTTTCTACCTCCTTGAACCGCGACGCCTCCACATCGGATTCTAAAGCACGAGAACTATAACGAAATGTAACAGCCTGTTACGCGATGCGCAACCCATTTTACACAAATGTGAACGAATGAAAGATTGCGTGAGGTGTCTTTGAACATGCTGCCAACATGCCGTGCGCTGAATCGGACGCTCTATCTCTTTGTTTTTACATATTTCATTATGGGGAAGCGGTTGCCACTTTTCATCGCAAGGCTCTTGCGTGTAAATTATCCTATACTCACCGCATTGTTACATACAATTGCTTGGAAAATTTCGAGTTCTCTATAAATAAAGCGCGTGAGACAATTATTAATGGCAGTATTTAAGTAACTGCTTTTATTCGGATTTAGTCGTGAACCGCATCGTTCCTCTCGTGCTGGCAATTGCTCTTTTCATGGAGCATATGGATTCGAATGTTATTTCTACATCGCTTCCCGCCATCGCTGCTGATATTGGCACAAGCCCAATCGCTTTAAAGCTGGCATTGACCGCATATCTGGTTTCGCTTGCGGTGTTCATTCCGGTCAGCGGATGGATGGCTGATCGATTCGGCGCGAAAAACGTGTTCAGAGCGGCAATTGCGATATTTGTGGTTGGTTCTGTGGCATGTGCTGCTTCAAACTCGCTTGCTGCATTTGTCGTGTCGCGTTTTCTGCAAGGGATGGGCGGTGCAATGATGACGCCTGTGGGGCGTCTGGTGCTTGTGCGCTCAACTCCGCGAAGTGAACTTGTGTCTGCGATGGCGTGGCTGACAGTTCCAGCAATGGTTGGGCCCTTGGTTGGCCCCCCGGTCGGTGGCTTCATTACAACCTTTTTCTCCTGGCACTGGATATTTCTGATTAATGTGCCGATTGGAATTTTGGGTATCGGGTTTGCGACCCGTTTTCTACCGGACAATGACGAGCGCATTCTAAAGCCACTCGACTGGGCCGGCTTTTTGCTCTCTGGTATTGCAATGTCAGGCGTGGTGTTTGGTTTGTCTGTTGTAAGCTTGCCAGCGCTGCCTCCGGTGATCGGTCTGATCATCGTTGCTATTGGACTGGCCTCGACGATTGGCTACATTATCCATGCGCGGCATAACGAACATGCACTTCTCAATCTGAAACTCTTCGACAATCAGGTGTTTCGTTCGGCTGTTCTGGGCGGCAGTGTTTTCCGCTTTGGCATTGGAGCAATTCCCTTTCTGCTGCCGCTCATGTTCCAGCTCGGTTTCGGCATGACGCCGTTTCAGTCCGGCATGATGACGTTCGTTTCGGCCATTGGCGCTATCAGCATGAAATTTGGTGCCAGGCGCGTTTTCAACCTGTTCGGGTTTCGCCGAACCCTGATGTATGGTTCACTGATTTCAGCATTTTTCATTGCAGCCAATGGGTTTTTCTTCCCCGATATGCCTTATGGTCTGATTATTGGGTTTCTCCTGATTGGTGGTTTTTTCCGTTCGTTGTTTTTCACGGGCGTAAATGCGCTGGCTTTTGCGGAGATCCCGGATGACAAGACCAGCCAGGCAACCCCCATCACCGCAGTCGCGCAACAGGTTTCCATTGCTCTTGGCGTGGCTCTTGCAGGCGGTATTCTGGAAATGAGCACGGGTTTGCGTGGAAAAGGGCTGGAGCTGGCCGATTTTCATATCGCATTTTTCGTGGTTGCCGCTGTTTCCGCGATGGCTTTCTTCTGGTTTGTAAGGCTCTCACCCGATGCAGGCCACGAATTATCCACGCCTGTTACAAACAGAAAAAAGACCCGCGAAGCTGTTGCAGCAGAAGCTGCGGACAGCATTGCCGGAAAATAAAGTCAGCCTTTAAAATCGCGGGCCAGCAGATAAAGCTCGACAGATTCCGCACGCGACGCTGGCGGCTTGATGTGGTGTACGGATTTGAATTTCTGTTTCAGCATGGCCAGCAAATCGTTTTCGGTGCCACCCTGAAACGTTTTGGTGAGAAAATGCCCGCCCGGTTTGAGCACGGAAACTGCAAAGTCTGCCGCAACTTCGCACAGATGGACGGTGCGAAGATGGTCGGTACGACGGTGCCCGGTGGTGGGCGCTGCCATATCGGAAATGACCAGATCTGGCTTGTCACCCAGCGATTCCATAAGTTTGTCGGGAGCGGTATCATCGAGAAAATCCATCTCAAGCAAAATGACACCGGGCAGTGGATCAACATGCAGATAGTCAATGCCGACAACCAACGGGTTTTCATCGGTTGAGCCAACAATTTTGGCGGCAATCTGCGACCAGCCGCCGGGGGCTGCACCCAGATCGATAATACGCTGGCCCTTTTTCAACAGGTCATAGCGATCATTAATCTCAATGAGTTTATAAGCTGCACGTGAGCGATAGCCGTCCTTCTTTGATTTGTGAACGTAAGGGTCGTTGAGATGGCGCTCCAGCCAGCGACGTGACGATTCCTTGATGGTCCCGGCTTTTTTCTTCACGCGAACACGAAGATTACTTGTGCCAGCGCCACCGCGTCCGCCGGTTTTCGTGCCGCCCTTGTTTCCGCCTGCTTTGCTCATCTTTAATGCCTGTTTCTTAAGTCGGGTTTGCCGCCGGTCTTGGCGATCTGAGCGCGGTTATGGCGCCAGGCACCGTCACGCGACATGAGTTCGGTCAATATGCCTTCGCGCAAACCGCGATCAGCAACAAGAAGTTTTTCACTCGGCCATACATTGCGAATGGCATCAAGAATAGCACAGCCAGCAAGAACGAGATCTGCGCGGTCCGCGCCAATGCAGGGATTGGCAACGCGGGCGTTGAAATCCCATGACAAAAGGCGGCTCGTCATCTGTGTAACGTCATCGGAATTCATCCACATGCCATCCACCCGACGACGATCATAGCGTTCAAGCCCAAGATGAATACCTGCAAGCGTCGTAACTGTGCCGGAGGTGCCCAGAAGATGAAAACGCGGGCTGGTTGCAAGACTGCCAAGGCAATGGCGTTCGGAAAAACTGGATAACAGCTCCGTTACATGTTCCACCATTGCGTTAAAACTTGCTTCCGTGACATCGCGTCCACCAAAACGCTCGGCAAGCGTAACCACGCCGACCGGAAGTGATGTCCATGCCATGATATGCTCGGCCAAACGGGGCGAGCGGCGCTGCGATATGTCGATTAAGGCAATTTCCGAAGAACCGCCGCCAATATCGAACAATACAACCGCTTCCGTTTCGCGCGCCACAAGGGTTCCACAGCCCGACACAGCAAGGCGCGCTTCTGTCTGACGATCAACGATCTCCAGCTCAAGCCCTGTTTCCTGACGAACGCGATTAAGAAACTCCTCGCCATTTTCCGCTGCCCGACAGGCCTCGGTCGCGATCAGGCGGGACCGCCTGATCTTGCGTGCCGCAAGTTTATCCCGGCAGATTTTGAGCGCATCAATCGCGCGCTGCATGGCATGCTCGCTCAATCGACCTGTTGCGCTCAAACCTTCACCAAGACGGACGATTCGTGAAAATGCGTCCACCACGCGAAACTGGCCGGGACGGGTAGGTGACGCGATCAGAAGGCGGCAGTTGTTGGTGCCAAGATCAAGTGCTGCATAAAGTGGCGCTTCCTGCACATTGGCGCGCAAGGTGTGTGCACCAGCATTGTAGCGTTTGGGCGGCTGGACTGCGGCGCTGTCAGAGCGCGGAGCAGTGCTTTGTGCCTTCGTTGCGTTGTCAGTGTGCGCGGGTGCTCCCGCTTGCTGACGTGCCTGCTTTTTCTTGCGGGCGCGTCGGCGACGATTCGATAGCTTTCCAGCGGGTTTGCCTTCGGCAGATTTTGCGTCAGCCCCGGGAGGGGCTGCAACAGCCAGCTTTTGCACAGGCGTCTGCGCATCACGAGAAGCCTTGCCGCGATTGCGGCGGCGCGCGCGTTTACGCTGGCTTTGAGAGCCCTTGTTTTCAGTGTCTGAGCGTCCTTGTTCGGAGGCGCTGGATGCCTTGCCGACTTCTGGAACGGCTTGCTTGCGCTGTTTGCGCTTGCCGTTCTCGGACGGATTCCGGGTCTGTGTATTGCCCGTTTGTCCGCCGGACGCCCCTTGTTGCGCCAATCCTGCAGGGCGCTCCTCGGGGTTTTTCAAGGTTTTTATCCTTATGGCGCCGCGCGAACCTGAAAGGACGCAAGCATGGCGCTTCAATTTTTACGTTGTCCTTAATGTAGCAGTGCTTTGGACATTTACCAAGGGGCAGGCAGGAAAGTGGTGTTGGAAAATCGATAAAACCGCGAATGAATTTAAAATTACTTATAGGACAAAGGGCCTTGCGGAACGGAAGCCCTTCTAATCCGTTGCGCCCATTGGGACGCATAAAAATGCGCTCCCTTATTGAATCGAAGCATCGCCCAAAAAATGATCCTCGATTTTGGGGCGATGCTTGAGCCTGTTTAGATGTCGTAACTGTGCGCTGCGTTGATCGTCGCCACAAATTGTTTTGTGCGTTCACGTGCCGGATTGACGAAAATATCGTGCGCACTTCCAGTTTCCACAATCGAACCCGCTTCCAGAAACACGACATTTTGCGCAATCTTTGAGGCAAGACGCAGATCATGGGTTGCCACAACCATTGTGGTGCCTTCCTTGGCCAGCTTGCTCAGGACATCCACCACTTCGGATGCGAGCTCTGGATCGAGAGCCGACGTTGGTTCGTCACACAGAAGAACACGCGGAGAAGGCGCAAGTGCACGCGCAATGGCAACACGCTGCTGCTGGCCACCCGAGAGCGTTGCTGGCCACGCATCGGCTTTGTGCGCCATGCCAACTTTTGTCAGCAGTTCCATTGCCCGTTCTCTGGCCTTTTCCTTTGGCCATTTGAGAACTGTGACGAGCCCTTCCATGACGTTCTGGATTGCTGTCTGGTGCGGGAAAAGCTGGAAATTCTGGAATACCATACCCGTCTGGCGGCGGATGGACTGGATTGCCTGCCAGCTCGGCTTGCGATCCGGGTCAAGCGTGATGCTCTGCCCGCCGATGATAAGTGTGCCGGAATTTGGGATTTCCAGCAGGTTGATACAGCGCAGCAAGGTGCTCTTGCCACCGCCCGACGGGCCAACGAGAGCCGTTACCGTGCCTTCGGCAATCTTCACGTTAATGTCGTTGAGGATTACAACATTATCGAAGCTTTTTACGATGTTTTTCAGCTCGATCATGCGTTTGTCTCCATCGTTCCACCATAGCGCCTGAAGCGTTTTTCCAGTCTTGCCTGAAGGTTGGACAGGATGGTGCTCAATGCCAGATAGATGAGCGCGGCTTCTATATAGAGGATGAGCGGTTCATAGGTTGTTGCGACGATGCGCTGTGCTGACTGGAAAAGCTCAGGCACCGTGATGGCTGCGGCGAGCGAGGTGTCTTTTACCAGCGAAATAAAGGTGTTCGACAAGGGCGGCACAGCTGTGCGAGTTGCTTGCGGCAGAATGGTGCGGGTCAGCGCCTGACGCCAGCTCATGCCGATGGAATAGGCGGCTTCCCACTGACCTTTGGGTACTGAAGAGATAACCGCACGGATAACTTCGGAACTATAGGCACCGACATTGAGCGAAAACCCGATCACCGCTGCGGGAAAGGCATCAAGATAGATGCCCGCGCTTGGTAAGCCGTAAAAAATCACGAATAGCTGTACCAACAAAGGCGTTCCGCGAAATATCCATACGTAGAAACGCGCAACAAACGATACCCAGACTGGTGCAAACAGACGTACCAGCGCGGTCAGCAATCCGAGCGACAGTCCGAAAATAAACGACAGAATTGTCAGAGGGATCGTGAACTTGAGCCCAGCCCAGAGCAGGGTGGGCAGTGAATCCGCCATGAGTTGAAGCCAGTCGGGCACGTGTTCGATCCTTAAATATTAAACTCAGGGAATAGATGTGACGAAACAGATTCTATATATGCACAACGAAAGGAAGCCGGAAACACGTTCCGGCTTCTTTGCGACGATTCTCTAAAGCTTACTTGGAAACGTCCTGACCGAAATATTTCTGCGAAATTTTTTCGTAAGTGCCGTCAGCCTTGATTTCGTCGAGTGCCTTGTTGAGTGCTGCAACCAGATCATCGTCGCCCTTGCGCACGATAATTCCTGAAGCATCTGCATTTTTCTTTTCAGCAACAACTTTCACTGGCGCGTTTGGCTGCTGCTTTTTGAAATCCAGATATGACAGGCTGTCATTCAGCGTAGCGTCAGCGCGACCCGTCAAGACAAGCTGGATCGACTGGTCAAAACCGTCGGTCGCGACGAGCTCCGCGCCTGCTTCCTTCGCGATCTTGCCATAATTGCTGGTCAGCGACTGTGCTGACTTTTTGCCTTTCAGGTCGGCGAAGTCTTTGATCGTGTCATTCTTGTCATTGACGATCAGAACGACTTTGGAAACGATATAAGGATTGGAGAAGTTGAACTTCTTCTGGCGCTCTTCTGTGATGCCAACCTGATTGATAACGGCGTCATACCGCTTGGAATCGAGGCCAGCAATCAGGCCATCCCATTTGCCTTCAACGAATTCCGGTTTAACGCCGAGCTTCTGAGCGACGGCTTCACCGATTTCCACGTCAAAGCCAACGAGCTTGTTGTCTTTATCGTGATAGGTGAATGGCGCATAGGTGCCTTCTGTGCCGATCTTGAGCACACCGTCTGCTTTGATTGCGTCTAGATTTTCGCCTGCAAGTGCAGTCGAGAGGAGGGCTGCCTGGAGAACGCCGACCGTTGCGAGGATTTTTGCAAACTTCATTTTGAGGCCACCTGTAAAATTATTTGATGAAATGTAAAATACAGGAATTCCATTCTAATGTAGCGTTGAAAATCGCAGCCATAAGGCATGATAGAGAAATTATTTCTATTTTTATATCTTTTTTCGCAATATCAATCCGTATAATCGGAATTTGCGATTTCTGGTTCTAAATTATCGTGCGAACCGGGCTTTCAAGAGGCGTATTGGGGCGAAAAGCGCAGTATTCTCTTAGTGATATTCAGCGCCACCTTATCTGAAATTGTCGACAAGTCCATCATTACAGATTTTATAGCTCCACTTTATTGACAAAATGTCGATAAGATGGTGACATAAAATCCAAACAAATTGGGGGCATTCAAATGGGGAACAATCGGGATATGGAGTTTGTGCCGGAAACGCTGACAAGTGGGCATGAGCAGAGCTTCGATGAAGTTTCTCTGCCAAAGCATCTGCGTTCCGTTGCTTCTCTCGGTCCTATCGTATCCTCTGCTCACCTTGCCGAAGGCGGGTCGCCCGGCATGTCGGAAGTTGAATACGGGCTTATTCTTGCGTCGCATGCTTTCTCGCGTTGGATGGTTCGTTGCATGGCTGCTGCCGGTATGCCCGGATTGTCGCCGATTGAAGTTCTGATTCTGCATTCGATCCGTCATCGTGGCCGCGAGAAGAAGCTTGCTGATATTTGTCTCGTGCTTGATATCGAAGACACGCACATTGCCACTTACGCGATCCGTAAACTCGAAAAAGCTGGCTTGTTGACCACTGGCAAGGCAGCCAAGGAAAAGACGGTCAAAATTACAGAAAAGGGGGCTGAGGCCTGCGCACGTTATCGGGAGATACGAGAGCGTTTGTTGATTGAATCAACAGCCAATGCCCGGCCTTCGGAAGAAACGCTGTCGGAAGTGGCGGCTCTCCTGCGCTTCATGTCAGGTGCATTTAATCAGGCCACGCGGTCTGCGATAACACTATAAGAGAGTAACGATTTTGATCGGAACTGTGTCCAAGCCTCTTCTGTCGGTTGAGGGTCTGAGTGTTGAATTCGGAGCTAGTCGTGTTGTTGATGATCTGAGTTTTTCGGTGTCGCCGGGGCGTACTCTGGCGGTTGTCGGAGAATCTGGCTCGGGTAAGTCGATCACCTCACTCTCGATCATGCGCCTTGCCGATATGAGCGGCGCAAAGTTTCCCAACGGGCGCATTTTGTTTAATGGTCCCGAAGGTGAACGCGATCTGCTGAAAGCCGATCAGAAAGCAATGCGCGGCATTCGCGGCAAAGACATTGCGATGATCTTTCAGGAGCCGATGACTTCGCTCAATCCGGTCTTCACCATCGGCAACCAGATTTCAGAAGTGCTGATGCTGCATGAAGGTATGTCAAAGAGTGCTGCTCTGGCTGAAGGCAAGCGTCTGCTGGAAATGGTGCGCCTGCCGGATGCAGAAGGACTTCTCAAGCGTTACCCACATCAGCTTTCCGGTGGTATGCGCCAGCGCGTGATGATCGCGATGGCCCTTGCGTGCCGCCCAAAGTTGCTTATCGCTGACGAACCGACCACTGCACTTGATGTGACCATTCAGGCCCAAATCCTTCATATTATTAAAGATTTGCAAAAAGAGCTCGAAATGGCTGTCATTTTCATCACGCATGATATGGGTGTGGTGGCTGAAATGGCGGATGATGTTGTCGTCATGTGGAAGGGCAAGAAGGTTGAAGAAGGCCCGGTCGGCCGTATCTTTGAAGCCCCTCAACACCCTTACACGCAGACTCTTTTGTCGGCTGTTCCGAAACTTGGCAGTATGACGGGCGAGACGTTTCCGAAGCGTATGCCTGTGATGATGATGCGCGATGGTGTGCCCGTGCTGTCAGGCGAAGAGCGCATTCAGGATACCGCACGTTATAGCGACAAGCCGCTTCTTGCTGTTGATGATCTTTATGTTCGCTTTCCGATCAAGAAAAACCTGTTCGGCAAAGTCACCCATGTCTGCAATGCCGTTTCAAAAGTTGCTTTTGACATTTATCCGGGTGAAACACTGGCACTTGTTGGGGAATCCGGCTCGGGCAAATCGACTATAGGCCGGACGATCCAGCAGCTTCAATCACCGCTCTCCGGCGATATTCGTTTTAATGGCAAAGCCTATTCGCAGATGAGCGCGCAAGAGCGCTATGCGATGCGCCGAGAAGTTCAATATATTTTTCAGGATCCGTTCGCTTCGCTTGATCCGCGCAAGACTGTCGGCTTCTCCATCGCAGAACCGATCCGCACCCATGGTCTTCTTGATAACAACAAAGCGATCAATGCGCGGGTGGCAGAGTTGCTGGAACGCGTCGGCCTCGGCCCGGAACATGCTTCGCGTTATCCGCATGAGTTTTCAGGCGGTCAGCGTCAGCGTATCTGTATTGCGCGTGCCCTTGCTTCAAAGCCGAAGCTGATCATTGCCGATGAAGCACTTTCTGCGCTTGATGTTTCCATTCAGGCGCAGGTGATCAATCTGTTTATGGATCTGCAAAAGGAACAGGGACTGGCCTATCTGTTCATCAGTCATGACATGGCAGTTGTTGAAAAGATGAGCCATCGCGTCGCTGTGCTTTATCTTGGGCAGATCATGGAGCTTGGCTCACGCCGGCAGGTTTTTGAAACGCCGTCGCATCCTTATACGCAGCGTTTGCTTTCAGCTGTTCCCGTTGCCGATCCATCGGCGCGTACGGAGCGCGCAGCCCTTGAAGGTGAAATTCCGAGCACAACGCGCCGGATCGACGAAAAGCCGACGATCTATAATCACCGCGAGATTTCACCAGGCCATTTCGTTGCCGAAAGCGCCTGAACTCCTGCAACTTTTTCCATCGCATTATCCAACGCAAAACCGCTTCACGCTTTTGCTGGAAATGCTCCAACAAACCCAAAGGGGAAAATAATGATAAAGAAAGCACTGAAAGCCGCTCTTCTGGCTTCCGCTCTGTCGGCTGCCGTGATCGCATCGGCTCCGGCTTTCGCCGCAGGCAAGCTCACTGTTTCGTCGCCGCAAGATCCGGGTAGCTGGGATCCGATCGATACGTTTCTCGTCAACTGGGCTTCGGTTGCAACCAATATTTTTGACGGTCTGGTCTATCGTGGCCCTGATCTCAAAATCGTACCAGGCCTTGCGGCCTCTTGGGAAGAACTGGACGATGGCAAGCGGATCCGCTTCAACCTGCGTGAAGGTGTGACGTTTCACGATGGCGAGCCCTTCAACGCAGAAGCGGTGAAGTTCACTTTCGATCGCCTGCTTGGTGACGAAGGCGCAAAAGGTCCGCAGCGTTCCAATTATATGGCGATTGAAAAGGTAGAAGTCATTGACGACAAGACCGTCGATTTTCATCTCAAAGCGCCTGACCCGGTGCTGATCACCAAGCTTGCTGGCTATGGCGCAATGATCGTGCCGCCGAAATATATCGCCGAAAAGGGTGAGGACTATTTCAACACGCACCCAGTTGGTACTGGTCCGTTCAAGTTTGTATCCTATGAGCCTAAGGTAAACATTAAACTTGAGGCTTTTGCCGACCATTGGGGTGGAGCGCCGAAGCTATCGGAACTCGAATACCGCTTTATTACAGAGCCTTCGACTGCCGTTGCGGAACTTCAGGCCGGTCGCGTTGATCTCGTTATTCCGCCAACGATCCCAATCGGCATGATCCCGACGATTGAAGGCGATGAAAATCTGGAACTGGTTACAACCGCTGGTCCAACTGTCGATGCTCTGCGCTTTAACACGCGCGATGGTATCACAAAGGATGAGCGCGTTCGTAAAGCCTTGATTATGGCTGTTGATCGCGATGCAATCATCCAGTCTATCCTTGCTGGTCAGGCAGAGCCAATTGCCAGCTTCCAGGGCGCATTGTCTTTTGGTTACGATCCTGAACTCAAGCCACTGCCATACGACCCTGAACAGGCCAAGAAGCTTCTTGAAGAAGCAGGTGTCCAGCCCGGCGCAACGGTGCAGATTGACGTTCGTGGTAATGATGCGACCTTCAATGAAGTGACACAGGCTGTTGCAAGCTTCCTGCAAATGGTTGGTATCAATGCAACCATCAAGCCATATGACGTGAATGTGCTGCTGAATGACGTCATTCCACAGGGCAAGACCGGCGCTATGTTCCAGCAGAAATGGGGCGGCTGGACGTTTGATTACGATAACACGGCTTACGCGATGTATCATTCGGGTGAGAAGTGGAACCCGTACGAAAAGGACGAGCGGCTCGACAAGATGCTCGAAGCGCAACGCTCTGTTCTCGACCGCGGTGAGCGTGAAAAGATGTTGCAGGAAATCGCCAAATATGCGGCTGATAAGGCATATGAAATGCCGCTTTATAGCTCCAAGGCGATTTACGGCGTGAACAAGCGGGTCAAGAACTTTGTGCCGGCACCGGATAACCGTCTGCGCCTCACAGACGTAACTGTAGAATAGTCAAAATGTATACGGCAAGCCGGTTAACGGCTTGCCGCTTTATTTCGGAGGCGCTCTGGTGGCCGGATTTCTGACAAAACGAATTTTGCAGGCGTTGTTCGTGCTGATCGCAATGACGATGCTCGTCGCCTATGCAATCCGCTTGACGGGCGACCCTGCACTGATGCTGACGCAAGGTGCGGGCAGTGTCACAGAGGCTGATCTCGAGCGCATCCGAGAAGGGCTCGGTTTGAACCAACCGTTCCTCGTTCAGTACTGGCAATTCCTCAAAGGGCTGCTCACATTCGACTTCGGTCGTAGTTTCCTCGGCGGTACGCCGGTTTCTGTACTGGTTGGAAAAGCCTTGCCGGCAACGCTGATGCTCGCGTTCGCGTCGCTGTTTGTTTCCCTTGTGATTTCCATTCCACTCGGCATCAAGGCAGCTGTTTCGCGCGGTAAATGGGCAGACCAGCTTATTCGTGTTTGCTCACTGGTTGGCCTGTCATTCCCCAATTTCTGGCTGGCGACAATGCTGGTTCTGCTTTTTGGTATTTCGCTGCAATGGCTACCACCAAGTGGTATGAGCGGTATCTCAAGTTTCATTATGCCAGCAATGACCATGGGCATTATTCTGACGGCAACCAATGTCCGTCTGGTGCGCACTTCGATGCTGGAAACGCTGCAATCGCAATATATTATGGTGGCGCGCGCAAAGGGGCTGAGTGAAAACAAAGTGCTTTACAAGCACGCTCTTCGTAATTGCGCCATTCCGCTGATTACATTCATTGGTCTTCAGTTTGGTGGTCTTTTGGGCGGCATCGTGGTCATTGAAAAAGTGTTCAATTGGCCGGGCATGGGCACGCTTGCCTTTGATGCAGTTGGTGGCCGCGATTATCCGGTTCTTCAGGCAACGATTGCCATTCTTTCGATGATGATTATCGGCGTCAATCTTCTGGTAGACATTGCATATGGCCTTGTCGATCCGCGTATTCGGACGGAGTAGAGCAGTGGCTACACAAGCGGTTAAAAAGACCTCGAACCTTCGGCTTTCACGCTTCGCAAGCATGGAATTCATTGTTGGATTTCTGCTGACAGGCGGCATCTGTTTTGCCGTTATCTTCTCCGGTTATCTGTTCCCGGCTGGTGCGAACAAGGTGGATCTTCTGGCGCGTCTGACGCCGCCATTTGTGAATCCTGCGCATATTTTCGGAACCGATCCGCTCGGACGTGACGTGCTGGCACGCGTCATTATCGGCGGCAAAATTTCGTTGTTCGTTGGCTTTGTCTCTGTGATTGGTTCGGTGATCATCGGTACGATCATGGGGCTGGTTGCAGGCTATTATCGCGGCTTTTGGGACATGGCACTGATGCGGTTTGTTGATGTGCAGCTGGCAATGCCATTCATCCTGCTCGCAATCACCTTCATGGCTATTCTCGGTGGCGGGTTGGTCAACACAATCATCCTGCTGATTGTTTCACAATGTGTGCAATATGCGCGACTGGTGCGCGGCTCAGTTTTGTCGCTGCGTGAGCGCGAATTTATCCTCTCAGCGCGTTCCATCGGCGTTAAAGACTGGCGCATCATCTTCCAGCATCTGCTGCCAAACCTTATGGGGCCTGTTATCGTTTTGATGACGCTCAATGTCGCCAATAACATTCTGCTTGAATCAAGCCTGACGTTCCTCGGTTTTGGTATTGATTCAACCATTCCTAGCTGGGGAGGCATGCTGGCCGATGGCCGCACCTATCTTCAGACAGCATGGTGGGTAAGCCTGTTCCCCGGCCTTGCAATCCTTTTCACGGTGCTTGGCCTCAACCTTCTGGGTGACTGGCTGCGCGATAGTCTTGATCCAACCGGCAGGACTTCACGATGAGCGTAATTTTTGAAAAGACCTACCAGCGTTCAATTGATGTGTTGATCGAACGCTTTTCAAAGCCGGAAATGCGCGGAGCTAAGTTAGAGGGATGGCTGTTCGATGATCAGCCAAGCCGCTTTGCTGCGGAAACGAAATTGCGTGAGGCAGGCATTGAGGCGCGCCTGCGTTCGTCTTATAAGCCGCTTCTGCATTTCTTTCTGGAAGAGGTGGATGGGGCAACCCTTAAGGCTGCAACAATTCGCTATCCGCGCCATGACAATTGTGTCGAGAACCGCTTTTTGCTGGAAACATATCCGCTGTCAGCACTCCTTCCAGATGCAAAGATCAGTTTCAGCGCATCCGGTAAGGATGATTTCTTCTATGAAGTCGATCTGACATTTACCGGTGGCCGCAGCGAAACTCATCGCGTTTTCGCTCCCAATCGTGTGCATGAAGATTTTATCGGCGAAACGCTTGTTTCACCAACTGGCTGGCTGATCGTCGAGCATGACGGTCGTATTGAAAGTGCACGCTTCGAGACAGCCTATGAAAAGCTGTTTCACGATACGATTTCGACTATTGCGACCCATGACTGGGGCAGGGGCGAGCCTTATTTCGAAGAGCTCAACATTTCTGTCAGCCTGCCGATTACTGATCGCCGTCTGCCCTATGATGAGGAAGCGCTGAGCCTGACGGAAGCTCTGCACGAGGATATTTATTTCTCATTGCTCGAAGTTTTTCAGAAAAAGTCCGGCCGCCCGGTCGGTGATCGTGGCTTGCAACCGGGGCAAATCGTGCCGGAGGTGCGTTTTCGCGATGCAGACCCTTGTGTGAAAGTGGAAACACGTCCGCTTGCAACAACTGATGCGCTGACTGCCGAGCAGGTTCTGGAAAAGGCGCAGGCGCCGCTATCCGCCGACCAGATCCGCCGTGAAATTGCAAAGCTCGGTGGTTCGCCTTTTGAAGCAAAGACCCGCGCCGGGCGCACCGTGCGCGCCACCTATGTATCGGGCCACGAAACACCGATGATGATCAGTGCTGGTCAGCATGCCAATGAGACGACAGGCGTTGTCGGTGCCTTGCGGGCAGCAAATCGTCTTGCTGCACGTGATGGCGGACATTTTACCATCTCGCCGCAGGAAAATCCGGACGGATATGAAATTCATAAGCGTCTGTGCGTTTTGCAGCCGCACCATATGCATCATGCATCGCGCTACACGGCTTTGGGTGATGATCTCGAATATCGCACTGGCCATGGGCTTTATGAGAAAGCGATCCGCGTAGAGGCAGAGGCACTTACAGGTGCCAAGCTTCACGTCAATCTGCATGGCTATCCATCGCATGAATGGACACGCCCATTGTCAGGCTATGTTCCACGTTCCTTTGCCATGTGGACGCTGCCAAAGGGCTTTTTCCTGATTGTTCGTCATCATGCATCATGGGAAAGAGAAGCTGAACAGCTGATGGATCATGTGACCAGGCATCTTGGTGCCATTGATGGTCTTCTTGACTACAATGATGCGCAGATTAAGCTTTTCGAGCAACATGCTGGCGAAACGGGCTTCCGCATCATCAACGGTTTTCCATGTCTGGTTGGCGTCGATGATCGTCACACGGTTCCGCTGACGCTGATCACTGAATATCCGGACGAAACCATCTATGGCGATGCTTTTGTTAAAGGCCATACAGCACAGATGGAAACCGTTCTCTCAGCCTATGATGCTTTGCAGCTGCTTTTCCCGAGCAAGCTCGTTGCATAATCAAAGATAGTAGATGCCAATACGGTTGCCGCCGATCATCTCGACGGCAATCTCCATCTCATAAATATCGCGCAGAATATCCTGCTGAATGAGTTCTTCCTGCGATCCTTGATGCACGACCTTGCCCTTGCGCATGGCAACGATATGGTCCGAATAACAGGATGCGAAATTGATGTCATGCAGCACAAGCACCACTGTCTTGCCCAGCTCGTCCGCTGCACGCCGTAATAATTTCATCATTGACGCTGAATGTTTCATGTCGAGATTGTTGAGTGGTTCATCCAAGAGAACGTAATCTGTATTCTGGCAAAGAACCATTGCCACGAATGCGCGCTGGCGCTGGCCACCGGAAAGCTCATCCAGAAAACGCTCTCCAAGTTCATCAAGCCCCAGATAGCTGATTGCCTGCTCAACATGGTCGAGATCTTCACGGGTTGGGCGTCCTTTTGAATGCGGATAACGCCCGAAAGTCACGAGATCCCGCACGGTAAGGCGTGAATTGATCGCATTTTCCTGTCGCAGAATGGAAAGCCGTTTCGCAAGAACTTCGCCGGGTGTCGTGGAAACATCGAGCCCATCAATCGCAACTCGGCCTTTATCCATGGGCAGCAAGCGGCTGACCATGGAGAGCAAAGTCGACTTTCCCGCGCCATTCGGTCCGATGATGGAGGTAATACCGCGTGCGGGTATTTGCAGTGTTACATTATCGACGACGATGGCATCGCTGTAGGATTTGCTGACCTGATTTATTTCAATCAACGTGCGTTCCCCCTGACGAGAAGGATAATAAAGACGAGTCCACCCAGAAATTCGATGATGACGCTCAGTGCGGTGTTGAACGAGAACACGCGTTCAAGAATGGTTTGACCGCCGACGATGCAAAGGATTGCGAGCAATATTGCAATCGGCATTACGATACGGTGCTTGGATGATCCCGCAATCATATAAGCGAGATTTGCGACCAGCAGGCCAAAGAAAGTTATCGGGCCAACAAGCGCCGTTGATACCGATACGAGGACTGTGACAATCAGCAGAATACGATGCACCACGCGGCTGTAATCAACACCCAGATTGATTGCCGGATCACGGCCAAGCGCCAGAATATCGAACACATTGAGAAAGCGCAGACCGTAAAGCGTGACGACGGCCACGATGATCGCCGCGAGCAGAAGAATATCCGCATTGACGCTGTTGAAACTTGCAAAGAAACGGTCCTGCAGCACTGCAAATTCGTTGGGGTCAATCATGCGCTGCATAAGGTTTGACAGGCTGCGGAAGAAGACTCCAAACACAATTCCGACCAGCATGACGAGGTGCAGGCTGCGTGAAGCCTTGGAAAACAGCCACGAATAAAGTGTGCTTGCAAAAACCACCATGATTGCTGTTTCGGCGAAGAAGCGCACATTGGGACCAAGACCGTTTACATGAATGGCACCAAAGGCGAAAACTGCAATTGTCTGGATCAAGATATATAGCGCATCAAATCCCATGATGGAGGGTGTGAGAATGCGGTTGTTGGTGACGGTTTGAAACAGCACGGTTGAGACAGCAATTGAATAGGCAACCAGCACCATGGCCGCAAGCTTTGTGCCGCGGAAGGTGAGGATGAAAGACCAGCTGCCTTTTGCACCAAGTGTCATGAAGGCAACACAGGATACAAGGGCAAGCAATGCGAGAAGCAGGGTGATAAAGCCGGAACGTTTAAGCAAGGCGTGATCCTCGGCGCAAAAGCAGATAGAGGAAGATTGCACTGCCAACGACGCCCATCATCGTGCCTATGGGAATTTCATAAGGAAAGCGGATCAGGCGCCCGACGATATCGCAGGCGAGGACAAGTCCTGCGCCAAGCACGGCCACCCATGGCACAGCACGGCGCATGTTATCGCCAATGAACATGCTCACCACATTCGGCACGATCAGACCCAGAAACGGGATCATGCCAACCGTCACGACCACACTGGCACTGACCATCGAAACAATGACGAGCCCGAGCGTTACGACACGGCGATAGTTGAGGCCAAGATTGGTCGTGAAATCCTCACCCATGCCAGCAACCGTGAAACGATCAGCGGCGATATAAGCAATGACGGTTAGGAAAAAAGAGAGCCATAGCAATTCGTAGCGTCCGCGCAGAACACCGGAGAAGTCGCCCGTCGTCCACGAATTAAGCGATTGCAGAAGATCAAAACGATAGGCGATGAAAGTCGTCACCGCACTGATAACACCGCCGAGCATGATGCCGACAAGCGGTACAACGAGAACCGAGCGCAGGGGAATACTGCGCAGGATACGCAGAAAAAGCGCTGTGCCTGCAAGGGCCGTGGCAGAAGCCACAAGCATTTTACCGAAAACCGGTGTGTCGGGGGCGAAAAGAATGACCACCAGGATGCCGAGACTTGCCGATTCAACCGTACCGGCTGTTGAAGGTTCCACGAAACGATTGCGGGTCAGCATCTGCATAATCATGCCCGCAACAGCCATCGACATGCCTGCGAGAATGATCGCAAGCGTGCGCGGTATGCGGCTGATCAGCAGCACTTCTGCCGCGCGATCAGTGCTGTTGGCACCCAAAAGTGTGCTGAGTGATACATCACTGACGCCGATGAACAGGCTGACGAAGGCCAGTATGACGACAACAATTATGGCTGCGGCAAGTGCCTTCACAAGGAATTCCTGTATTTTTGCCTTGTCAGCCGGGCTTTCCCGACTGACTGGGTAAGACGTTATTGCTTATTTTGCTTTGTCAAAGGCTTCAGACAGTTGCTGGATCGTGCTGTGAAGCGCACCGAGGCCACCGCCGACGAGATACCAGTTTTGTGCATTGAGATAGACGACCTGATCGTTCTTCCAGGCATTGGTCTGACGCACGAGTTCGTTGTCGAGCAATTGCTTGGCGGAGGTGCCTTCACGACCAATGGCCGCATCGCGGTCAAGCACGAAAAGCCAATCCGGATTGGTTTCGAGAATAAATTCCGAGCTGACTGGCTGGCCGTGATTGCCGACAGAAAGATCGGGGGCTGCTGCTTCGATGCCGAAACTGTCATGCAGCATGCCAAACCGTGAGCCGGGACCATAGGCACTGATTTTGCCGCCGGAGGTCAGGATCATCAGGCCGTTGCCTTTGCCCTTGGTCTTTTCTTTCAGCGCAGCAAGTTCGCTGTTGAGCTTATCAACTTCCGCTTTGGCTTCCGTTTCCTTAGCGAAAACCTTGCCGAGCTTTTCGATATTGGCTTCGGTACCGGAAATGAATTCCTTGGCCGGGACGGTGAGGTCGATTGTTGGTGCGATCTTTGCAAGTTCGCCATATTTCGCAGCCGAGCGACCACCGACAATGATTAGCTCAGGCTCTGCGGCATTGACCGCTTCGTAATCGGGTTCGAACAATGTGCCGACTTTGGTGTAATCAGCGCTTTCATATTTTTTGAGGTATTCCGGGTAAGCAATGCCGGTCGGAACACCGATTATTTTGACGCCGAGGCGGTCAAGATTGTCGAGTGTCGCAAAATCAAAAACCACAACTTTTTCAGGATTGGTCGCAACCGTGGTTTCGCCCTGCGCATGTTTTAAGGCGATATCGGCGGCGTTTGCGCCGGAGGCAAGTGCTGTTGCAACAAGTGCTGCGCCGCATAGACGGGAAAAGTGTCGGCTGAATTTCAGCATAGCGTTCAATCCTTTCGTCAATCCTGTGCTTTATAGTCCGGTTTTATGTCAGTCAAAGCCGGAAGGTTATAATTCAGTTGTTTTGTGCGCTTGGACTCTCATTGAGCAGAATGAATTTCAAACTGTCTTCAACGGTGAGGGGAATCATTGAGCCGTGGCTTTCATTATCGAAACGACGATAAGCGGCTTCAAAATCGGGCAGTTGTTTCAACTCGGTTTGAATATCTGCGCCAGATGGCCCACTGCGCAACTTCTTCAGGCGCTTGATTTCTTCTTTTGTCCGGCCCGGACGTTCGCCGCGCTTGCCGGACGATTCAACGAGCAACCGCATCGGTTTTGGATTGGCTTTGAAAGCCTCCACGAACCGATCTTTATCGGCAAGAATGGAGCGACCGTTCCACCATATCGAAGGGTCAGCGGCAGCATAAGACTGAAATGAATCTGCATGATTAAACAGCGCGTAAAGTGTGAAAAGCCCACCAAGCGAATGCCCAAACAGCGCTTGTCTGGTTGGATCGATAGGAAACCGGCTTTCAATTTCAGCCTTTACCTGATGATTGATGAAATCGAAGAACGCGTCGCGACCGCCTGTTTTTGGAATATTGGTCTGGACGGGGATGAGATCATCAGGCGTCGGAGGCGTGAGATCAAAATAGCGCAAGCGGACGATTTCGTCCTTGTCGTCAGTCGGATAGCCAATGCCGACAAATACGGCTTCGAGCTTCGGATTTTTTCCCATCAGTTTTGCTGCGATTGGCAGCATTCGATTGCCATCCGTCATATAGATGACAGGAAAACCTTCTACAGGCGCTTTTTTAGCGGGTGCGGCAACAAAAATTCGATAGTCGATACCGTTAGCTTGCATGTCAAAGGCGCTGACTTGCGGTGTGTCTGCCTGCGCGATAGCGCTCACGAGGATGCTCCCAAGCATGAAGCAAACTTTCAGAATTGTTTTTTTCATTCCGCTCATACGAGCACCCATTCCATAAAAATGACGCCAGCCCAAAGAAGCTGGCGTCAAACTGAGCATCAGAAGCGTGATGTCATGCCGAGCCAAAGACGACGGCCTTCAACGACATTGTTTGTTTCATCAACCGTGACCTTCTTGTCGAAGATGTTGTAGACGGCTGCGTTCAGCGTCACGTTCTCACTGAATTCATAGGACCCGCCGAGATCAAGGGTTGCGTAGCCCTTGTACTTGCGAGCAATCACGTCGCCTCGTTGGTTATAGGCATAAGGCTCACCGACCGTGCCGATGCGCAAACCGGCATTGATTTCGTCACCATGATAATTACCTGCCGTCCATGCCGTTAAGCCTTCGACGGGCGTTTCCCAGTCGGCGCGAATGCTGGCCATATGCTTTGGAGTACGAGCCAGCGGCAGTCCTGCATATTCACCGGTTTTTTGTTCGGAATGGGTATAGGTATAGTTTGCACGAAGTTTGATCGTGTCAGTTGCTTCCCAGTCCGCTGTGAGTTCCACGCCCTGAATCACAGCATCATCAATGTTGTAGCTGTAATAAAGCACGTAGTTCGGATCCTGATCCCAACGCAGCGGCAGGCCGGTGTTCGGGTCATATTGGATATTGCTGGCGATCTTATCTTTAAAATCGGTATAGAAGTAGGTTGCGCCCAGACGCAGCCCATGCTGGTCGTCCCAAAGTACACTTGCTTCATAGCTTGTGCTCTTTTCCGGCTGCAAATTCGGATCGCCGATGATGACGCCGCATGTGCCGTTTGGACCATACGTACAATTTCCGCCACCAGTCGTGTAAGCGTAACCGGGTGCAATCGTGCGAATTTCCGGTGCGCGGAAGCCTGTTGAAATACCGCCTTTGATAGTGAGCTGCTCGGTGGCATGCCACACTGCATAGCCACGTGGGCTCCAATGGGAACCATAGATTTCATGATGGTCCATGCGCAGGCCGCCGGTTAAGGCAAATTCAGGTGTGATCCACCACTCATCTTCTGCAAAAAGTGCCCACTGCTTGATGGTGAACTGCTCATCAAGCCCGGTCCGCCGACCGGGATTCTGGTCCGTCAGCGTGCCTTCGATAAACTGACCGCCTGTCACCAGCGTATGGTTGCCATAAAGTTCGAACGGGGTTGTGAATTTTCCGTCCAGGACAGAGTTGCGAATGTGTGGCGACCGAAGGTTCTCTACGAACTCACTGCGAGTGTTGTTCCAGCTAAAATTTGTTCTTTCAGATGTTTCCTGAAGGAAGGAGAAGTCGGAGGTTGTAGGCCCCCATCGTCCGGTGTGGCTGATCGACCAATGATTACGATCATTCAGATTATAGGTATCGACGGGGGCCGTCCCTCTGGTCGGCACCGGATCGATATTGTTTCCGACGCTTGAATCGCGATGCAGACGTGTCTTGCCGACCTCTAAAACAATGTCATGGTCGGCATTTGGCGTGATTGTCACACGACCGGTGATATCAATGTCCTTTTGCTCAGGCGTACCATTGATAATCTGGTCCTCCTGACGCTTCATACCGCGTCCCCAAAGCTGAACACCAACAAGGTTGGGCACAAGCGGGCCGGTCATGTAATAAGACCCCTGATAGGAGTTTCCATATTTGGAATGCTGCTGCATGGTCGTATCGACGCTTAGCGAACCACTCCATTTGTCCGCGACTTTCTTGGTGATAACGTTGATAACGCCACCCATAGCATCGGAGCCGTAAAGCGATGACATCGGACCACGAATAATTTCGATGCGGTCAATCGCATTGGCTGGCGGCAGGAAGCTTTGCTCAAAACCGGAATTGCCGTTGGTGCGGGCATCACGCGTGCTCTGGCGCTTTCCGTCTACGAGAATGAGCGTATAAGTGCCCGGAAGACCGCGGATAAAGATGTCACGTTCCGCAGCGGCGCCTGTTACGGCAACGCCTTGAACATCCCGCAATGCATCGCCAAGATCACGATAAGCGCCTTTTTCGAGTGCTTCGCCGGGCACGACAGAAATACTTGCTGGAGCATCGGTGATATTTTGCTCAAAGCCAGTTGCCGATATAACGATCTGGTTGAGTGTAATCCCACCCTCAGCACTCACTTGTTCGGAAGCTTGTTTCTTTTTTGCGACTTCTTCTTCTGCCGTCATTGCCGTCTGTGCGAACGCCGCTCCGCTCAGAATAAACGCTGTTGAAAGGCAGGTGCCGGCGAGGATCGCTTTTGCAAAAAGCGACCTGCTGGCCAATTGCCTGTTCTGCGAACCATAGGTGCGCAATCCCCGAAACAAGCTGGTCATTTTTCACCACCATTAAAGTTGAGTTTTCAGCTCTCCTTATGTATGGCAAGAAGGTGACGTCAATCGTCATGATTTATAACAGTTCCAAGTTTCAGAAAACGCAACTGAACGGATGAAGCAGCAATGACTGGCAAGCGTATGAAAACGCAGGCGGACGTAGAAAGTGAAAGCCTGAGGCTTGGCCAATTGCGGCTGTTGATAGCGCTTGATGCACTTCTTGTCGAAGGCAGCGTTGGTGGTGCAGCCAAACAAATAGGGTTAAGTACAGCTGCCATGAGCCGGTTGCTAGGTCAGATTCGAGAAAAATTCGACGACCCCATTTTTGTTCGGTCCGGTCGCAATATGATAGCGACACCCAAGGCAGAGGCGTTGCGCGGGCGCTTGCGCCGTCTGGCCAATGAAACGGAAGCACTGATGAATTTTGACAGCGATAATGCTGTTGAAACCCATTGTAGGAGAAAACATGGCTGGGAGCGCACAAGCACGATTGTGGCACCGCCGCCGCTCGGTATTCGTAAGGTCGTGGAGCTGGAAAACCATCCGACTCCTGAACAACTTGCAGCACAATTTGCGAATATTCAGGACGAGAATGATCCGGCTCTGCGGCTGGCAAAATATATAGGCATTACCGGACGCAAGGCTGGTCACACCCGGCCTCTCGAAATGCATGAAGCCGAAGATGCGTTCACAACAATCTTTGCAGGGCAGGCGGATCCCATGCAAATCAGTGCCTTGCTGCGTCTTATTCATTATCGCGGTGAAACTGCGCCGGAACTTGCAGGCATGGCGCAGGCAGCGAAGAAATATTATTCAACAAAAGCCGGTCTCGGCAGACCTGCTCTTGATTGGCCTGCCTATCTCTCGCCAAACTCGCACCAGTCGCCATGGTTTATGCTGTCCGCAATCCTTGTGGCACGCGCAGGTTATCCCGTTGTGCTGCATGGCAATTGCGGGATGGGAGAAATCTCGGGCAAGCTGGAGCTGGCGGCAGAGGCCATCAAAATACCGATTGCCGGTTCATTGTCGCTCGGCGAGGAAGCTCTGAACGCACATGGCATCTGCTTCATGCCTTTGGCGGGATTTGCCCCACAAGTGCATGCATTGCTCGCACTTTATCCGCTGTTTCACTCCAGATCGTCCATCAACAGCCTCGCGCATCTGCTCAATCCAATGCAGCTTTCGGCGTCATTTCTTGGTGTCACGCAGCCAGCCTATCGCGAACTGCACCGTGATGCGGCGGCGCTTTTGGATTGGCAATCGGTCTCGGCGGTTTCGACAAGCCGTGACGTGGCGGAACTGGTACCCTTCCACGCCCATACGATTTACAGATGGGTTGATGGGCAAAAGTCTGACATGACATTGCCAACACTCTCAAAAGCGACGACAGACAAGCATGCAAGTTTGACGACGTTTGAATATTGGCTTGCCGTCTGGTCCGGGGCTGCGGTTGATGAACGCGCGGAACTGACGGTTATTGCCTCAGCCGCAATGGCCCTCATGACCGTGCTTGGGGCCGACAATGAAAGCTATGGCCAGTTCCACAAGAAAGCAGAAGAGCTCTGGCGCGCACGCCACACTGTTATGTGAGGATTGATAAGATTGTGCTTCAAATAAAATGATCGCAGTCCGGCCATCTGATTCAAATTGATAGCAACGTGTTTCGTTCGGTGGAGAAAGATATTCTATATATGGCTTTTTAGAGAAAATAATTCCCGCCTTCGCAGCAGATCGGCACGTTGTTGCGTTGTTAACGGCCAGTGTAAGCCGTAGATTTTGCGGGAATAATCGGGACTCAGCAGGCGATTGCTCAAGCTGGTATTCCAAGGAGATTTTCTATGACTGCTCATTCGCATCCGTTCAATCTGCCGCTGCTTGATATATCCCGCTATAATGGAACGCCGGAAGAACGCGCCAATTTTATCGATGAACTTCGCCGCACGCTCCATGATCATGGCTTTTTCTATCTTACCGGGCATGGCGTTGACCCTCAGCTGATCGCGGATGTTATTGCGACAGCCAAGCGTTTCTTTGCGCTGCCAAGCGAAGAAAAGCTTAAAATTGAGATGATCAAAACATCGAATTTCCGTGGCTATAATCGTGCGGGCCTGGAACGCACACGCGGAGAACAGGACTGGCGCGAACAGCTCGACATCAATACCGAGTTGGAGCCTGTCGACATTGGTCCTGACAGCCCGGCATGGAAGCGTTTGATCGGGCCAAATCAGTGGCCGGAGGCGTTGCCTGAGCTGAAGCCACTCTTGCTTGCGTATCAGGCGGAAGTGACGCGTGTTGGCATTGATGTGCTCAAAGCCATTGCGCAGGCTCTCGGGCAGAGCGAAGATTTCTTCGCGCAAATCTATGAACCGCATCCCTCGCAGCTTTTGAAGATCATTCGCTATCCGGGGCGCGATGTGGCTGAAAGTGAACAAGGCGTTGGCGCACACAAGGACGGTGGCTTCGTGACCGTTCTGCTTCAGGATGTTGTTCCGGGTCTGCGCGTGCAGCGTGAAGACGGCGTCTGGATTGATGCGCCACCTGTGCCGGGCACGTTTGTTATCAATACGGGCGAACTCCTTGAATTGGCAACCAATGGGTTTGTACGCGCTGATGTGCATGGCGTTGTTGCGCCGCCTGCAGGCACTGAACGCTTCTCCGTCGCGTTCTTCCTTGGTGCACGTTATGATGCCACAATCCCTGTTATTGATTTGCCGGAAGACTTGAAGACAAAAGAGCGCGGCGTAAGCGTTGATCCGCTCAATACGCTTTTCCGCGAAGTGGGGCAGAACAATTTGAAGAGCCGCCTGCGTTCACATCCAGACGTTGCCCGCGCCCATCATCAAGATCTGCTGGACTCGCCGGAATTCGCCAGTCTCAAGCTGGGGGCTGCATATTAGAGTAGTGCTTTTGAAAGCGGGGATGCGTTCTGGGAAAAGCAGAGAAGTGAACCCGTTCCTTGCCGGCCGAATGCTAAAGTCGCTTTGGGTCCATCAAGGAACAGGTTCGGGGGTACATATATATCATCCGCCCATTACGCCATTTATTATAGCTGGCAGGAATCACAGATAAATAAAGCGCCGGAGACCCGGCGCTTTTATTTTATTTTGTGGGTGTATTTCAGCCACTGATCAGCTTCACTTCCATGAAGTCTTCCAGACCCCATTTGCCGCCTTCGCGTCCATTGCCTGATTGTTTGTATCCGCCGAACGGACTTCCGGCAACGCGCGATGTGCCGTTGATCTGAACCATGCCAGCGCGCAGCTTTCGCGCAACGCGCTTTGCCCGATCCGCATTGCCGGTCTGAACATAAGCAGCAAGACCATAAGGCGTATCATTGGCAATCGCGATGGCGTCTTCTTCCGTGTCGAAAGGAATCATCGCCAAAACCGGGCCAAAGATTTCTTCGCGCGCAATGCTCATATCATTGTTCACATCTGCAAAGATTGTTGGCTTGACGAAATCGCCTTCAGAAATACCGTCCGGACGGCCTGTTCCACCGGCAACCAGACGCGCACCTTCATCAATGCCCTTCTGGATCATTGTTTGAACCTTTTCAAACTGAACAGATGAGGAGAGGGGGCCGATATGTTCGCCCTCCTTTGCCGGATCATCGACCTTGGTATTTTCGGCTGCTTTTTTCGCAAACTCGACCGCCTTTTCGTAGACCGAACGCTCAACCAGCATACGCGTTGGCGCATTGCAGGATTGGCCTGTATTCTCAAAGCAATGGTTTACACCGCGTTTGATGGCCTGTTCGAGATCGCTATCCGCAAACACGATGTTAGGTGACTTGCCACCAAGTTCCAGCGAAACACGCTTCACCGTCGCAGCCGCTGCACGCGAAACAGCCGTACCCGCACGCGTTGAGCCGGTGAAAGACATCATGTCGATATTCGGGTGCTGCGACATTGCTTCACCAACGATCGGACCTTCCCCATTCACAAGATTGAATACGCCTTTTGGCAGCCCGGCCTCATCGATAAATTCGGCAAAGAGCATGGCCGACATGGGAGAGATCTCGGATGGCTTGAGGATAACCGTGCAGCCCACGGCAAGAGCCGGGATAACCTTGAGTGAAATCTGGTTCATCGGCCAGTTCCATGGGGTAATCAGGCCACAAATGCCAATCGGTTCATGTACGATTGTCTGATTGGGGTGCTTGGGCGAAAGAATTTCCTCGAATTCAAAATTCTCGAATGCAGCGATAAAAGCCTTTGTATGCGACAGTCCCGCAGCGGCTTGAGACTCGCGCGCAAGTTTGATCGGCGCGCCCATTTCCTTGGAAATCGCCTGTGCCATTTCCTCAAGGCGGCGTTCATAAACATCCACAATACGGCGCAGATAACCAATGCGTTCTTCAGCGGGCGTTTCGCTCCATAGTGGAAACGCTTTGCGTGCAGCAGCGACTGCAAGATCAATATCCGCAGCCGAACCCGCAGAAATAACCGCATAAGGTTTTTCAGTTGCCGGATTGATGACCTCAATTGTCTTTGCCTCCAACGGAGCCTGCCACGCGCCGTCGATATAAAAATCCGTTTTCTGATCCAGATTTTTCTGAAGCATGATGAAGTCCTCCATGGGTGCTGATTTGATTTTAAGGGACGCCATTTCGCCCATTCCCGACGACGCATTATGCGCATTCATTTCGTATTCTAAACGATGCACCTTTCCCAAATACGGCTTCGCTTTTGGGTCGCATTTTTCGCTTTGCGGAAACTACCTTCCATTCATGACGAGGTCAAAACAGAAGAAAGAATGGAACAATCAAATTTTCTTATTCATTATCGTAGGCTCCGAATTCGATGCCGAGCGTTTCCAGACCTTCTTCGATGTAATCACCTAAAAGAGGAATACCGAGCAGGTATTTCGCTTCACGTCCATTGTGACGATCTCCGGCTGTCGAGAGGGCTTCTTCCCATTCCGCAGCGCTGAAATCACCACGACCAACCCAGACCAGCGCCAGCAATTCGATGCGTTCATCTTCATTTAGCGATTGGATGGCCGCAATCAGTTCCTTTCGGGTCGGGTTGTCGACGGAGGAATCCAGAATGTCGACATCACCATCATCTGCTGCATTGGAGCCGGAAGATTCGTCCACCGCAGGCACTTGAACGTCATACTCCCGTGCTTTGGAGATGATGAATTCGATATTTTCAATATTATTGACCAGTTCGACCATGATTTGCCTCCGTTGTTCGCAGTCATTGCTTGTCGAGCGCTGCAGGATGGGTCTGCTTCTGGATTGTGCTCTAAATAGAGAAGAATGGCAAAACCCAGTCGGCTATCAATTTAATCGACAGACCGAAAAGTGTGATTTGCACCAGCAGAAAAAACGGGCCATCCGGCATGACACGCGTAAGCTTTGCACCAATAAAGGTCCCGATGATTGCTGCTGGTAACAACCACAGGCCCAGCGACCAATCGAGATTGGAGAATTGCTGCAACTGCCAGTAAGGGATCAGCTTAACAGCATTAACGATGGCAAAGAGAATGGTCGATGTGCCTGCGAAAACCAGCTTTTCGAGATGTTGAGGAAGTACATACATCTGAAATGGCGGCGCACCTGAATGGGACACAAAGCTGGTAAGTCCGGTCAAAATTCCCCAGAAAGTGCCTCCCGGAATATCGGCCTTGCGCGCCTTACGGCGATATTTCGCGCCCATCCAGACATTGAAGCAGAAGAACAGGCCCACTAAGCCCACAAGCATGCCGATGAAGGTGCTTGAAAGATGTGAACTGAACAGCCAGCCCAATCCGACGCCAACAATGGCTGCGGGTGTGAGAATAGCGAGATTGCGCGCTGAAAAATGGTGCCGGTAAAGATAGAGGCCGAACATGTCACTTACGACATAGATCGGCAATAAGAGGGCTGCGGCTGTCACAGGCGAAATAACCAATGCCATCAATGGCACTGATAATGTGCCGACAGATGGCAGTCCGCCTTTCGATAATCCCACCAGAAAGGCCGCAATAACGGCGACTGTCATAAACAAAGGCGTATGTTCAAGCATTCAGACAGCCACCATTATATAATTTTGGCAAGAGACTCTCGCTCAGCTGTATCAGTTATTTACCCGTTTCCAATAGCGCGGCTGCCCAAAATGTGCGACCTGCCTTTGAAGAATTGCGGTCTATTTATCTTCGGCCAAAGCCGAGGACGGGTCAGATGTTGCCACGGCTGCCGGACCTTCAATTCCGCGCTGGCGTTCACGGACGAAAGTAAACAGGCCGGAGATGGTGATCAAAACGATGCCGATGAGCATTGGCAGATCGATGCGATCATGAAAGATAAAATAGCCAAATAAAATGGCCCAGAGCATCTGGCTATATTGCGGAGATGCAATGGCGCTGGCTGGCGCACGTTGTGCGGCAAGCATCAAAAGAATATTGGCGAATGCTGCCAGCAGGCCATAACCTGCCAGATAGGTCCATTGAATGGCGGATGGCGTCTGATAGCTCGGGATCATAAGCGCGCCGCAGATAAGGATCGGCCCGACCAGACCGGCGGTGTAAAGCGAGATGCGCTTTTCCTTTTTTCCCATAGCGCGAAAAATAACGATGCTGAACGCACCGCCGAGGCCTCCGCCAAGCGCACCAAGATGACCGATCGATAATTCGCGGAATCCCGGACGCAGAACCACCAAAACGCCGATAAAGCCGATGATAACTGCCAGCCAGCGGCGCCAGCCTACCTGTTCTTTGAGAAAAATCACGGAAAGGATTGTAACGAAAGCAGGCAGCAGAAAGATGAGTGCAAATGCCTCTGCCATGGAAAGATGGGTAAAGGCGACTACACTGCCAATCACCCCCATCGCGGCGGTCAGTGTTCGCAACAGCCAAAGCTTGAGATTGGTTGTCCTGAACATGTCCAGCCATTCGTCGCCGGGCTTTTTGGTAAAGGGAATGGCAAGTATACCCAGAACGGCACCATAGAAGGCAACTTCATAAGGGGAGAGTGTGCCGTCCAAAAACTTGACGCAGGCATCGCTTACAGCGAATGCGGCATAGGAAGCGAATGCGAGGAAAATACCGTAAAGCATTGTGATGTCCGAATATGGGCCAAGGATAGTTTCCTCCGCGGATCGGATTAATCGATTAAAGCCGATTTAGCAAAAGGCAATTTTGTAGAATTTCGAAAAACCGACCTAAAGTTTATCGCGCTTGATCGCGCAGATGGCACTCGCTCTAAACTGCTTTAATTACCGGTGGTTTGCAAACGTTCAATGAACCCATTTTGCTGCGGCATGCTTTCGCTGTGCAGCCTATGGTGCAGGGGATAGCTGCCTTTTTAAGGCAGCGAGCTCCACCGAAAATGCATGCCTCATTTGCAATCATATCCGTGGTGGAATTTTGTGCAAAAGACTATTTATGAGGCATCCAACGAGGAGAGAAGAAATGAACATTCGTCAGAAATTCCAGCAGTATGTTTCCCGCCGTCGTGCAATGCGTGAACTTGGTGCGATGGACGATCATCTTCTTGCCGACATCGGCGTATCGCGTTCGCAGATTCAGAGCGCAGTGTTCGGTAAGTAATCACTGATGGTGCGGCTCACAATCGATCGCCCCGAAAGTGAAATTCAATCAATATAACAAAGCGTCGGTCCTCCAGTCCCGGCGCTTTTGTTTTTAAAAATGGCTTATTATAGATCATTCCATTAAAGCATTTTGATATCGCGCGTTGATTGCGTTTCTGTTCCAGAGTCAATTTTTTCTTTTTGAGACAAAACACCCATTAAATTGGGACGTTCTTCTCTTGCTTATGTATGCAGCTCTTGTAACCTGTATTTGTGTGGGGGCCAGCGATGAAGCTACGCTTCTTTATAGATGTAAAGATAGTTTAGCATCGAAAATCATCACTGCTGATTAGATAGAAGCTTTCATTCCGTAATTGTATACTGTCCCATACGTAAGGCATTATCGTAATTGGAATGTATTGCGGGCTCTAGCCCAAAACGGAATATTAAATATTAAGGCTTGCACATCGGGTAGCCACACGCTTATGTGGCTACCCGATGTTGTGTAAGGCCTTCCCATGATCAATCTCATTCTCAATGGAATAATAATCGGCATCGGTGCGACGATTGTTATGGATGTCTGGGCGCTTGCGCTTGCGCAGTTTCCCGGTCAGTCGCGCCCGAATTGGGGTCTTGTTGGCCGCTGGTTCTGGCATTTGCGCGACGGGCAGATATTTCACGATGACATTGCTGCATCCCGGCCCTATGCGCATGAGGTCGCTTTGGGCTGGATTGGTCATTATGCCGTTGGTATTCTTTATGGCGTTATTTTTGCGCTTTATGCCGGCAGTGTATGGTTCGCGAATCCAGCATTTCTTCCGGCATGGATATTTGGTCTCCTGACAGTGGCTGCAGGCTGGTTTTTGTTACAGCCGGGCTTGGGAATCGGCTGGGCAGCATCGCGATTGCCCAATGCGCGCACGGTGAGAGTGCTGAATCTGGTTGCGCATACATTCTTTGCGCTTGGCATGTATGGCACCGCAATTTTGCTAAAAATATTATGATAAACAATTAGATAGTCTTAGAAGATCAACGTTGGGCATCTGTCATTTTTGAAGCTCTTTCAAAAAATAAAGCCTGAATGGACGGCTGGCGCAGCGCAAAATCTCGGTCCAAACTAAATCACGTTAATAAACAGGCATTCTTGCGGCAGAACTGTGTTTTTGATCGTATTGGGTGTATGGGGAACAAATCCGCTTGCTGTTATGTGGCTGCGGTTAACAAATACGGCATTCGCAATAGATTGCACTGATTAAAAGTGGCTGAGCGTTCTCTTTCGCGTTGCGTCATTCATTGGTGTTATGGAAAGCGAGCTTTTGCCCTGGAGGGACCATGCTGGAAAAGCTGTTCAAGTTGCAGGAACACGGCACATCGGTGAGAACGGAAGTTATCGCCGGTTTGACGACCTTCCTGACCATGTCTTACATCATCTTCGTCAATCCTGATATTTTGTCCAGCACGGGCATGGATCGCAACGCGGTTTTCGTTGCAACCTGTCTTGCGGCGGCATTGGGTTCGATCGTCATGGCACTTGTTGCCAATTGGCCGATCGGCATGGCTCCGGGCATGGGCCTGAATGCCTTTTTCGCCTTCACAGTTGTGGGCGCTATGGGCTTTTCATGGCAACAGGCGCTTGGCGCGGTGTTCATCTCTGGTGTCATCTTCCTGCTCCTCACCGTAACAGGTATTCGACGTTGGCTGGTTGAGGGTATTCCACAATCATTGCGCAGCGCCATTGCAGCCGGTATTGGCATGTTTCTGGCGTTGATCGGTCTTAAGAATGCAGGCATTGTTGTTGCTAATCCGGCAACACTGGTCGGTCTTGGCGATTTGCATGGTGCCGGTCCGCTTCTGGCGATTGCAGGCTTTTTCATCATCGCAGCTCTGGATGCGCTCAAAATTCGCGGCGCAATTCTGATCGGTATCCTCGTTGTTACCATTGCATCGATTTCGCTCGGCATTACGCAGTTTAATGGTGTGTTCGACACGCCTCCAAGTCTCATGCCGACATTCATGCAGCTTGATATCATGGGTGCATTGCATACCGGCATTCTGCATGTGATTCTGGTTTTCGTGCTTGTCGAAGTTTTTGACGCGACCGGTACGCTGATCGGTGTTGCAAAGCGCGGCGGCCTGATCGAACCGGGTAAGCCAAATCGCCTTGGCAGGGCCTTGTTTGCAGATAGCACAGCCATCCTCGGCGGCTCACTGCTCGGCACATCCTCAACGACCGCTTATGTCGAAAGCGCATCCGGCGTTCAGGCTGGTGGCCGAACAGGTTTGACAGCACTTGTTGTTGCTGTGCTGTTCCTTGCTGCGCTGTTCATTTCACCGCTGGCAGGTTCCGTGCCTGCCTATGCCACAGCACCGGCACTTGTTTATGTTGCCTGCCTGATGATGCGTGAGTTGTCAGAAATCAAGTGGGACGAGATCACAGAAGCAGCGCCTGCCGCTCTGACGGCACTTGCAATTCCATTCACCTATTCGATTGCAAACGGTCTTGCTTTTGGTTTCATCACCTATGTTGTGCTCAAAGCTGTCACCGGAAAAGCACGCGAGGTGCATCTGGCAACATGGATTGTAGCGGCATTGTTTGTGATCCGCTTCGCATTTTTCCCAGAATAACAATAAACGCCGGGGCAATACCCCGGCGTTTTTCTATCTGCTTTATTTGGGAGTTCAGATGATGGCACCGGATGAATTTAAGCTGCTTGAGAAGCTAATTGATGTCATTGAACAAGACATCATTCCTTTGACCCAACAGGGCGTTGCAAAAGGCAACAAGGTGTTTGGTGCTGCACTTTTGCGCAAGTCAGATTTGTCTCTGGTGTTGGCTGAAACGAATAATGAAACCGAAAATCCCCTCTGGCATGGCGAAGTGCACACGCTCAAACGCTTTTATGAAATGCCGGAGCAGGGGCGCCCCAACACCAAAGATATGGTTTTCCTGTCCACGCATGAGCCATGCTCTATGTGCCTTTCGGCGATTACGTGGAGCGGGTTTGATAATTTTTATTATCTGTTCAGCCATGAGGATTCACGCGATGCGTTTTCGATCCCGCATGATCTGAAAATCCTCAAAGAGGTCTTCACATTAGAGCCGGGTGGCTACAACCGCGATAATAGCTTCTGGCACAGCCATTCAATTCCAAAAATGGTGGCATCGCTGCCGGAGCCGGATCGTCAGCGGCTGGAAAAGCGACTGGATGCAATGCGCGCACAATATGATGCAATGTCCGGCGCGTATCAGTCATCAAAAGACGGAAATACTATTCCGCTGAGCTAATTCAAAGGCCGCATATCAAATCTGATATGCGGCCTTATTATTTTAAATCTTGTCGAGCAGATTGCGCTTCTGAAGGTTCTGGATCAAAGCGCGAATACCAAAAGTCCATTCGGCGCAGTTATCGGTGCGATCCACCCAATTGACGAGACATCCGAGCTTAGGCGTAGAGATTTCCACCTTGTCGCCGATTTCGTGTGTGAAGCCCTGACCTGCTCCACGACGGTCTTTGACGGGGGCAAACATTGTGCCGAGGAAAAGAACGGCACCATCAGGATATTGGTGGTTACGGTTCATCATTTGCCCGGCAAGATTTTCCGGATCGCGACTGATCGCTTCCATTGGGCTTTCCCCGGTCATTTCGAAACCATCGCTACCGGTTACTTTGAGCGAAAGCTTGAGCTTGCGCAGCACATCCATGGTGAAGTTTCCGTCGAAAAGACGAATGAACGGGCCGATTCCGCATGATGCATTGTTGTCCTTGGCCTTGCCGAGAAGCAACGCTGAGCGCCCTTCGACGTCACGCAAATTTACGTCATTTCCGAGTGTTGCACCGACAATGCGGCCATCCGAAGCCACAGCCAGGACCACCTCCGGTTCAGGATTGTTCCATTGCGAGATCGGCAGGATGCCAACCGTGGCACCACAGCCAACTGCAGACATGGGCTGCGACTTGGTGAAAATTTCAGCATCGGGACCGATCCCGACTTCCAGATATTGCGACCAGAGGCCCATTTCCTGAAGCAGCGCCTTGACCTGTGCAGCTTTCTCGGAACCGGCGGCAACGCCGCGCAGACTGTCGCCAATCACTGGTGCAAGCCGATCACGGACTTCGCGCGCGCGCGTCGGATCGCCTTTTGCCTGTTCTTCGATCACGCGCTCGAGCATGCTGTCGGCGAAAGTGACGCCTGCAGCTTTGATTGATTGCAAATCGATGGGCGCCAGCAATTCGCCTTTTGCGCCGGAAAGATAATCGTCTAAAGCTCCAAGATCGGCAAAGCGGCTGACATCCTTGAGCTCATCGACCAGTGTTTTACGTTCGAGCAAGCCGGAAACGGTTGCGGAAAGTTGAGAGAGATCATGCACACGGCCATTGGCGACCAAAACGGGGCAGGGACCATTTTCAGCCTTTGACCACACCCGGCCGATCAGAACCGCCGATGCACTGTCTTCGGGCAGGATGGTGGATGAATTCAGAATATGCTTGTCTTGCACGGATAGTCCTCCCATTTGGCAATATCTCCTCAACTCAGAAATCCGGATTGAATTGAATCCGAATTTATTGTCTGGTTGTCTGATAACTATATATACCTGCTTTGAAAACAGTTTTATGCACCAAATGCGGTTTCGACATGAAATAGTGTTTCACATTGCAGAACCATAACAGGTCAAATATCAATGGCTTCAATAGCGGTCGAGTGTCAGGACATTATGGGAGAACGCCTTGTTCGATGAAATCAGACGGAGTGAACAGCTTCCCGCCCGTATTGCTTCTGAGATTGTGCGCCAGATAACCGAAGGTAGCTGGCAACCTGGGCATAAATTGCCAACCGAACATCGTTTGGCCCAAAGTTTTGGCGTTAGCCGTTCGGTCATTCGCGAGGCTATTGCGCAACTGCGCAGCGAGGGGCTGATTGAAACGCGACAGGGGGTTGGCGCATTCGTTACCGAACCCGACCGGCGTCAAGCGATTCGTATTGAGCCTGAAACGCTTGCCGACCGCGATCATTTCCGCAGCTTGTTTCAGCTGCGCATGGCACTTGAGATTGAGGCTGCTGGCCTTGCGGCTGTGCATCACACGGCTGAGGACATGTGCAAGCTGGATGAAGCGCTCGCAGGAATGAGTGGCCACAAGAAATGGGCCGATGAAGGCATTGATGCCGATCTGGCATTTCACCGCGCATTGGCGAGTGCCACGCATAACGAATATTTTCCTCTCGTTCTTGGTTTTATTGCAGAGCGTATTAGCCAGGCCATTCGCGCCGCGCGGGCGCGTGCGGTTCTCGAAGAGATCGTTGAAATCACAATTCAGGAGCATCAAGCAGTCCGCGATGCGATTGCCGAGCGCGATCCTTTAAAGGCGCGAGACGTCATGCGAAAGCATGTGGTCGGCGCTGCACAACGCGTTAATCTTGAGTTGGAGACATTCTGAGCATGTCGGCATTGCATATAATAGTCATGGGCGTTTCCGGCTCCGGTAAATCGACAGTCGGGGAAAGGCTGGCAGAAGCCCTTCATCTGCCTTTTCTTGAAGGTGACAGCCTGCATCCACAATCCAATGTCGATAAAATGGTGGCTGGAATTCCGTTGCAGGATGATGATCGTTGGCCTTGGCTTGATCTCATCGCAGAGCGTCTTGCAACGGCTGCAAGCGGGATCATCATATCCTGCTCATCGCTTAAGAGAAGCTATCGTGAGCGCCTTCGGAAGGCTGCACATGGACCGCTGTTGTTCATTTTTCTCGATGGCAGTTTTGAAGTTCTGCATGAACATATGGGCCACCGTACCGGCCACTTTATGCCATTAGCAATGCTGGAAAGCCAACTTGCCACCCTCGAAAGCCCGGTCGGCGAACCCATGGTATTCCGCGCAGATGTTGTCGATCCTATTGAGAAAATCGTTTCAGAAAGCCTTGAATGGATGCGTTCGATGGCGGCCGAGTTACCGTAGCGGCCAGAAGAACATCAGCGCAGGCACTGTTACAAGTGCGATAATGATCGATAATGGCAGCCCAAGTCTGGGATAATCGCTGAACTTATAGCCGCCGGGACCCATCACAAGCGTATTGCACTGATGTCCGATCGGGGTGAGGAAATCGCACCCCGCGCCAATCGCTACCGCCATAAGAAAGGCTTCCGGCTTAAAGCCCAGTCCCGCTGCGAAACTCGTTGCAATCGGAGCCATAACCAGCACCGTTGCGGCATTGTTGAGAAAAGGCGTGACCATCATGGCCGTCACCAGAATGAGCGCCAGTGCGCCAGCAGGCGGCAATTGGTGACCAATGTTTGACAGCCATTGTGCGATCAGCTCAGTGCCTCCCGTTGTTCGCAAAGCATCAGACACAGGTATCAGGGCCGCAAGCATCACCAGAATTGGGCCGTCGATCTCATCATACACTTCGTTGATCGGAATGACTTTGAATAGCAGCATAGCGACGGCTGCGGCAAAAAATGCAACCGCGACAGGCACGATACTCAATGCCGTCGCACCAATTGCAGCAATGAGAATGGTAAGCGGGACGAGGCCACGCCGGACACTTCCAAGCATCAGCTTGCGTCGTGCCAATGGCAGCAATTCAGATTCGGTCAGGAAGTTTGAAAGGCTGGCTTGTCTGCCTTGCAGAACCACCACATCCCCAAAGCTCAGACGTACCTCACTCAGCCGTTCTGAAATACGCTGGCCGGGCCGGCTGACTGCGAGCAGATTGACCTCATAGCGCGCGTAGATATCAAGCTGTTGTGCGTTCAGGCCGACCAGGCGGGAATTGGTGCCGATAACAGCCTCAACGGTTTCGATCTCCGTTGAACCGCTTGTTTCAGACGGGTTTCTGTTTTTCGATAGAGTGAGTTTTCCAGAACTTACAACGGTGTCCAGTGCTTTCGGATCGCCTTCAAGCAGCACGACATCGTTTTCAACAATCACGGTATCGGGCAAAGGTGTAATGCGGCTGTTCTTGCGAACGATCGATGTTACCATCGCCTCGCCTTCAGCTGGCTTGATCAGATCACTGATGCGTTTGCCAACAACAGGAGAATTGGCAAGCACACTGGCTTCACAGGCGTAGTTTTTGATCTTAATCGCTTCGTTGAGCGAAATGTTTTCGCGCGTGCGCTGCGGCACAAGCCAATAAAAAGTCACAAGGTAAATCAGACCAACACTGGCGAGTATAGCGCCGACGGGGGTGAAATCGAACATCGTGAAGGGCTGACCGACCATTTCACCGCGAATGCGCGACACAACGATGTTGGGTGAGGTGCCCACTTGCGTCATCAAGCCACCAAGCAGCGCACCAAACGCCATTGGCATCAGGAAGGTTGATGGCGAGACATTGGAGCGGCGCGCAAACTGAAACGCAACCGGAATCATAATTGCCAATGCACCAACATTTTTCACGAATGCCGATAAAACCGTAACAATGGCAACAAGAACCGCGAGCTGCAATCGAACGCTGTTTATATCCGGCAGAAATCGCTGAACCGCGTTTTGCATAAGGCCTGAGCGTGCCACTCCGGCACTCACAATCAGCGCGCTGCCCACGATAATGACGATGTCATCACTGAAACCGGTAAAAGCCTGATCATAAGGGACGACGCCAACGGCAACAGCCAATAAAAGCGAGCAGAGAGCTACAATATCGTAGCGAAATCTGCCCCAGATAAATGCCCCCATCATAAGAATGATCACTGCAAAGGACAGTATCTGCGGATGGGTCATCGAATGCGCGTTCCTCGGAAGGAGAAAAATATTCTATTTCGTGTAGCGCATAACAAAGAAAACGAAAATGCTAAAATGAAGCGATTTCTTATATATCGGGCGCTCAAAATGCAGAACGCCCGATATTGAAATTAGTTGCTCGCGCGGCGACCATCGGCACCAAAAATATGAACGTCTTTCGCAGAAGCGCCGATTTTGACCATTTCATCGATGGAATGTTCTGAGCGGCCGGCAACGCGGAAGATCAGCGGCTTGCCATCAGAAAGCGAGCTATGGATATAGCTTTCGGCGCCAACCAGTTCGATCGCATCAATACGTACTTCCGTGTTGAAGCCATCTGCGTCAGGCTCACCGTTCTCAATGATACGAATATCTTCAGGACGCACACCAAAAGTGTACTTCTCCGAAGGAAGCGCAACCGCTTTACCCGGCTGCCAGACAGTGCTTTCGCTCTTTTCGAGCAGATTCATCGATGGTGAACCGATGAAAGTGGCAACGAAGGTCGAAGCCGGTTTTTCATAAAGCTCAATTGGGGTGCCAACCTGCTCAATATTGCCAGCGTTCAATACCACGAGACGATCAGCCATGGTCATGGCTTCCATCTGATCGTGTGTGACGTAAACACTGGTTGTGCCGAGTGCACGCTGAAGGCGCTTGATCTCAACGCGCATCTGTACGCGAAGTTTTGCATCGAGGTTTGAAAGCGGTTCATCGAAAAGGAATGCAGCCGGTTCACGCACGATAGCGCGACCCATGGCAACGCGCTGACGCTGACCGCCCGAAAGCTGGCGCGGCTTGCGATCAAGAAACTGTTCAATTTCAAGCGCTTTTGCGGCCTTGTTGATGCGGCGTTCGATTTCGTCTTTGGGCGTTTTGCGATTTTTCAGACCATAGGCGAGATTTTCGCGAACAGTCATGTGCGGATAGAGCGCATAGTTCTGAAATACCATTGCGATGTCGCGTTCGGCGGGTTCGACATCGTTGACGATGCGGTCACCAATGGAAATTGTACCAGCACTTATGCCTTCAAGTCCTGCGATCATGCGCAGAAGCGTGGATTTTCCGCAGCCTGAAGGTCCAACAAGAACGACGAACTCGCCGTCCTGAATATCCAGCGAAACGCCTTTGATGACTTCAACACCGCCGCCATAGCTTTTGCGGACATTATCAAGAATGATCTTGCTCATTATTTTTCCGTTTCAACGAGACCTTTGACGAACCAGCGCTGCATCAATACCACCACGAGAATAGGCGGTATGATAGCCAGAATGGCCGTGACCATGACGTAATTCCACGGTGTGGAAGCATCGGCGAAATCCACCATACGGCGCAGGCCGATGATAATGGTGTTCATCTTTGCGTCATTGGTCACGAGCAGCGGCCACAGATACTGGGTCCAGCCATAAATGAAGAGAATTACGAAGAGGGCAGCAATGTTCGTCTTCGACAGCGGCAGCAGAATATCACGCATGAAGCGAAATGGACCTGCATTATCGATGCGTGCAGCTTCTACCAACTCACCGGGAATGGTGAGGAAGAACTGCCGGAACAGGAATGTTGCCGTTGCCGATGCCATCAAAGGCAATGTCAGACCAGCGTAAGTGTCAATCAAACCGAGATCGACGATGACCTTATAGGTCGGGAGAATACGCACTTCGACAGGCAGCATCAGTGTAACAAAAATCATCCAGAAGAAGAACATGCGGAATGGAAAGCGAAAGAACACTATCGCAAACGCCGACATGAAGGAGATGATGATCTTGCCAACGGCAATCAGCATGGCCACGACGAATGAATTCCACAAAAGCCGTTCAAGACTGACGCCAACAACACGTTCAACGCCGCCGAATATGGCTTCGTTATAGTTCTCCATCATATGCCCGCCGGGCAAGAGCGAGATTGGCGGACGGATGATCTGGCCGGATGTCATCGTTGACGCGATGAAGGTGTAATAAATCGGAAAGGCAACAATGATGATCCCGATGATCAGGATCAAATGGCCGATCAGATTGGAGACTGGGCGTTTTTCAATCATTCTCGCCTCACTCACGAATAATGCACGCGCTTCTCAATGAAGCGGAACTGGAATGCGGTCAGGGCGATCACGATAATCATCAGAATAACTGACTGCGCCGATGAAGAGCCGAGGTTAAGATTGACGAAACCGTCATTATAAACCTTGTAGACCAGAGTTTCGGTTGCTTTGGCAGGGCCGCCGCCGGTTACAGCATGGATGATGCCGAATGTGTCGAAGAAGGCATAAACCGTGTTGACCACCAGCAGGAAGAATGTGGTTGGCGCCAGAAGCGGAAACACGATCGACCAGAATCGCCGCGCGCCGCGCGCGCCATCAATGGCAGCAGCTTCGATCAGTGATTTTGGAATGGCCTGAAGGCCCGCGACAAAAAACAGGAAATTGTAAGAGATCTGTTTCCATGCGGCTGCACCGACAATCATCGCCATCGCCTGATTGCCATTGAGCAGAGGATCCCATGCAAAGCCGCTGCTGCGCAGCAGATAGGCAAGTGTGCCCATCGCTGGGTTGAACATGAACAGCCACAACAGGCCTGCAACAGCGGGGGCTACAGCATAGGGCCAGATCAGCAATGTACGATAAAATGTCTTGCCGCGAATGACACGGTCAGCAGCCGTTGCAAGCAGCAAGGCTGCGCCCATGGCTACAAACGCAGTCAGAAGATTGAAGACAATCGTGACCTGAACGGAATGCAGGTAATTGGGGTCGGATAACACATTCGTAAAATTGGCAAGTCCAACGAATGTGGATTTCAATCCGAACGCGTCTTCGCGCATGAAGGATTGATAAATTGCCTGACTGGCTGGCCAGAAGAAGAAGATCACAGTCAATATGATCTGCGGGGCCAGCAGGAAAAAGGGTAAGACTTTGTTTGGAAACGTGACTTTCTGCACGGGGAGTTTCCTTGCGGATAGCAATACCGCCAACCCTAATGGGCCGGCGGTATGCTTTATTTCATCATATTATTGTGCGGCGGCAATCGCTTCGTTTGCGCGTTTTACGGCGTTATCGAGAGCCGTTTTTGCATCCTGCTTGCCACCAAGCATTGCTTCGTATTCTTCATTCAGAATATCGCGAACCTGCGGCAGGTTGACGAGGCGGACACCTTTGGAATTTTCCGTCGGTGCTTTACCCATCATCTGAAGGATTGGCGTTTCCCGGCCCGGATTTTTTTCATAAAAATCCGAGTTTTTGGTTGCTTCATAAGCAGCCATCGTCACAGGCAGATAGCCGGACTTTTCATGCAATTTCTGCTGAGTTTTGGTCTGCGAAAGGAAGTTGAAAAATTGTGCGATGCCTTTGTACTGGTCGTCGCTGAGACCTGCAAAGACCCAGAGGCTTGCGCCACCCGGAATAGTGTTCTGCGGGCCATAGCCTTCATAATAAGGCAACTGACCGATGCCGTAATTCATGCCAGATTTCACCACATCGCCAAGTCCGCCCGAAGATTCAGTCAGCATTGCGCATTCACCCGAGGTAAAAAGCTGCTTTGCTTCAGATGTACGGCCGCCGTAACGGAAGGTGCCGTCCTTGGCGAGATCGGCAATTGCCTGAAAATGTTCAACGAAAAGTGGTTCGTTGATCTTGAGTTCCACATTCGTGCCTGCAAGGCCATTTTCGTTGGTGCCGTAGGAAACATTATTCCATGCAGCAAAGTTTTCGGTCTGAATCCATGTCAGCCATGTCGAGGTAAAGCCACAGGCCGATGCGCCGCTTGCCTTGATCTTTTTGGCTGCTTCAAAAACTTCTGGCCATGTCTTTGGCGGGTTGTTTTCGTCAAGGCCAGCTTTCTTGAAAGTGTCCTTGTTATAATAGAGGATCGGCGAAGAAGAGTTATAAGGGAAAGACAGCATGGTGCCGTCTGGCTTCGAATAATAAGCCACGATACCCGGCAAATATTGTGACTTGTCGAACTTATAGCCACCTTTTTCGAGCACTTCTGCTGCTGGAACCACCGCGCCTTCAGCAGCCATCATAACACCGCTACCGGCATCGAAGACCTGAATGATTGCAGGCGGCTGCTTGGAGCGGAATGCAGCAATGCCTGCATTCAGCGTTTCAGGATAGCTGCCCTTATAGACTGGAACGATCTTGTATTCGCTCTGGCTTTCGTTGAACTCTTTGGAAAGCTCATTGACCATTTCATTGTTTGCACCGGTCATGCCATGCCACCATGACAGTTCTGTCTGGGCAAAAGCCTGCGAGCCAAGTGTGAACGCAAGAGCGCCGGTCAGCGCCGAAGTCGTAATCAGACGGGTAAACATATTTCCTCCTCAGGAAATGAGGTTTCGTGAGCATCAAGAACGGATTCGATCCGGCCTCTGGGTGTCGGAACCTGCATTATCGTTATTACACTTATATGACTTCAATTTTCATTGAACAACTTTTAACTCCCGAAAACAGAATAAATCCGAAAATTTTATTTGTTGAAAGGAAAAAAAACGAAAACGAATTGATAACATTGGGGAGAAAGTGTGGATAGAGGCGCTTTTCCTGATGATTGCCTGACGATTGATTGCGACTCTTTAGCGATGAGGCCTTCACGATGAAATCTTTATGGTTTAGATGGGCCCAAATTTCTGTGCATCATTTTGCAGGTTTTATTCCGTAAAACGTGCAACGCAGCGGCGGAAATGCGGACCGATTTTTAAGAAAAGTGCATTGGAACGTTTTATCGTTCCCGAAATTCGCAGGCGGAGTTTTTATGTCCATCAAAGCAGACTGGAATGCAGCCTCTTTATCTGCAAAGATTTATTCCAGAACATGGGACAAAAATGAGCCAGGCGGAGTCATTATCGGGTTTGATCTGAACGGCACGAAGTTCGCTTATGCCGGAGGTCTGGAAAGTCTCGCGACAGGTATTCCATTTACCGCCAACACCGTTATTCGCTACGCATCGATCACAAAGCATATGTTTTGCGCAATGGTGCTGCGCCATAGAGATATCATTGATTTTAATGACAGGCTTGGCGATCATCTCCCAGAGTTGCAAAGCCCGTTGGCGGACGTTTCAATCGGTCGCGCTTTGGATATGACATCTGGTTTGCCGGATGTGCGGGAGTGTTTGAGATTATTGGGCCTGTCGGTTGATACGCATACCGGTGCTGAAAGCCTGATCGAGTTTCTATCGTCTATGACGCGGTTGAATTTCGCGGACGGGACTGAAGTTTCCTATTCCAATACCGGGTATCGACTGGTTGAAGCCGCTTTTGAGCGGAAGGGTCTGTTTTTCAAAGATTTTGTACGCTCCGAGATCGGTCTTCCTCTCAATATATTTATGGATGCACCTGACTGCTGGGCAGATCCGGTCAAAGGACTGGTCCCAGGCTATTGGAAGTCCGGCGAAAAATGGCAGCAGAGCCATGCTGGCCTTCAACTCTCTGCGTCTGGAAGTGTGGCTGGCAGTGGTATGGCGCTCACGAAATGGACGCAGGCTCTTTTGGCCGGTGAGGGTGCGTTGAGCGGGCTGCTTTCGGCACTTTCCGCGGGGCATTTTTTAAATGATGGCCGCCCGACAGGTTATGGCCTTGGTCTGCGTTGGAACGAAATTGGTGGCAAGCATTTTGTCGGCCATGGCGGATCGCATCCGGGCTATAAAAGTTATTTTCTCCTCGATCCTGCCGAAAAAACAGGAATCATCGTTGTTTGCAATCGGGAAGATGCAGACACATACACAATCGCTCGCGACTGTATGGCTGCTCTTAATGGGCTTTCGCTTCCTGAAAAGACGTCTGCTATCCCCGATGGACTGTATGTCGCTGATACGGGGCCATTCTGGCTTGAGATGCGCGAAGGCGTTGCCAATTATCTGGGGGCGGAAGACCGGCTTTATGACGTTGGGGAAGGTTGGGCTTCTTCACTGTCACCATCGTCGCCGATGAAGCTGCGCTGGAATGGAGAGGTGCTTTACGGCGAAATCGGCCATGTGCAGCGCGAACTGCGCCCGGTGCAGGCGGGGCCTGTGGACAATCAGTTTGACGGCCAGTGGAATGCGCCTCTTTATGGCGCGTCGTTTGTCATCGACAATGGGCACATCATTATGGGCGTAGGCCCTGCGCGTCAGGTCATGCCGGTTGAAGATTTGGGCAATGGCAGAGCCTTGTTCATGTTGCAGGATGGACCATGGAACAAACGCATTTGCATCCATCGTCTGGGGAACGATAGGCTTGAACTGGTCCTCAACCGTAGCCGCGTCATGGAATATCAGCGTTCAAACAAAATTGGAGTGCCGATCTGATCCAGTCAGATCGAAACACGCTCTAAAAACGCTCCACTGTGTTATTTTCGAAAAATTGATTCCGAAAATGATTTGAATGGAGTGAGCCAATGCTTGAACAGATGATCGATCAGGGTGCCGGTCGCGAACCCGCCGATATCGTGTTGAAAGGCGGCTGCTTCTTCGATCTTGTTACCGGCGAGCTCGTTGAAAGCGACATTGCGATCAGTGGCGATCGCATTGTCGGTACATTCGGCACCTATCAGGGAAAAAAGGAAATCGACATTTCCGGTCGCATTGTTGTGCCGGGTTTTATCGATACGCATCTGCACATTGAATCATCCAATGTGACACCCCACGAATTTGATCGGTGTGTGCTGCCACAGGGCGTTACGACAGTGATTTGTGACCCACACGAGATTGCCAATGTTCTGGGCGTAGAAGGTCTGCAATATTTCCTCGATAGTTCGCTGGAAACGATTATGGATATTCGGGTGCAGCTTTCAAGCTGCGTGCCTGCAACGCATATGGAAACGTCCGGTGCGCAACTGCTGATCGATGATCTGCTGCCTTTTGCTGATCATCCGAAGGTGGTCGGTCTCGCCGAGTTTATGAATTTCCCTGGTGTCCTTTCAAAAGACCCTGAATGCATGGCGAAGCTAAAAGCCTTTCAGGGACGTCATATTGACGGTCATGCACCGCTTTTGCGCGGGCTTGATCTGAATGGCTATATTGCGGCAGGCATTCGCACCGAGCATGAGGCGACCACTGCCGAAGAGGCGCTTGAAAAGATGCGCAAGGGTATGCATGTGCTGGTGCGCGAAGGCTCGGTTTCCAAAGACTTGCATGCCTTGATGCCGATCATCACAGAGCGGCACTCGCAGTTTCTGGCACTTTGCACCGATGATCGTAATCCACTTGATATTGCTGATCAGGGCCACCTTGATTATCTCATTCGCACGGCGATTGCAGGGGGTGTTGAGCCACTTGCGATCTATCGTGCTGCAAGCATTTCCGCAGCGCGCGCCTTTGGCTTGTTTGATCGCGGATTGGTTGCGCCCGGCCAGCGCGCCGATCTCGTGGTCGTCGATAGTCTCGAAGGCTGCCATGCAGAAATGGTATTATCTGCGGGCAGGGTGGTTTCTGAAGAGCTGTTCTCAACGCGTGGATCTGTTGCGGAAGTTGGACGCAACAGTGTGAAAGCGCCGACAGTCAGCGCATCGAGCTTCAGATCACAATCCAATAGCGGTAAGACGCGCGCCATCGGCATCGTTCCGGGCAAGATTATTACCGAAAGCCTGGAGTTTGATCTTAAAGTCGGCCCACATGGTGTTGAACCCGATCTTGAGCGCGATGTGGTCAAAATTGCGGTCATTGAGCGACATGGCAAGAATGGCAATATCGCCACTGGCTTCGTGCATGGTTTTGGCCTGAAAGCCGGCGCTATTGCATCAACCGTCAGTCACGACAGCCATAATATCTGCGTGGTCGGCGTTTCGGATGAAGATATTGCGGCGGCGGCTAACCGGCTTGGTGAGATTGAAGGCGGTTTTGTCGTGGTTCGCGATGGCAACGTGCTTGCAGAAATGCCTTTGCCGATTGCCGGACTGATGAGCGTTGAACCCTATGAAACGGTCCGTGAACAGCTGCGCGAACTTCGCCATGCTGCGGAAGAGCTTGGCTCGGTTCTGGAAGAACCGTTTCTTCAACTCGCCTTTGTTGCATTGCCGGTCATTCCGCATCTGAAAATTACGGATCGGGGACTCGTTGATGTCGATAAGTTCGAATTTGTCGGAAACTGATTATCGATCAATCCGCGTCGAGAGAATGATCGATGACATGGTGCGCTCGACGCCTTCGAGCGCACCGATTTTGTCGAGAACAACATCCAGTTCCTGAATTGACGGCGCTTCGACCACGACAATCATATCGAAATGGCCGCTGACCGAGTGCAATGTGCGCACAGCCATGATACCGCGCAGCGCTGTTTCAACCTTTGGTGCAAGCTTCGGCAATGCTGTCACCAGCACATGCGCCCGCACCAGATCACGCTCAAATTCAGGAGCGATTCGAACGGTATAGCCTTCGATGATCCGCCTTTTTTCCAGCTTTTCCAGCCTGCTTTGGACGGTTGTTCGTGACACGCCGAGCCTGCGAGCAAGGTCGGCAGTGGAGGCACGGGCATTTTCACGCAGCAGGGCGATGAGGGCTAGATCAGCATTTGTCGTCATAATGCATATTGAATACGTCAAATCGTACAAACAAACAACGTGAAATCGTCAGTTTAAATGCTTCTTTTCGCCGAAATTTGTGAGATTCTTTGTTCATCAAAATTGCATTACCCAAGGGGAAAATACATGAAAGAGATCGTTGTTGTCGGTGCGGGCAAAATTGGTGCAACCATTGCCGATCTTCTGGCTTCGACTGGTGACTATGCTGTGACGGTTGTCGATCGTTCGCAGGCTCAGCTCGACGCGTTGGACACGGGCGCGGAAGTCAAAACGCAGGCACTCGACATTGCAGACGCTAAGGCGCTTGAAACCGTTCTCGCCGGCAAGTTTGCTGTTCTGAGTGCTGCGCCATTCCAGCTCACGACGCTGATCGCTGAAGCGGCTGCGAAGACCGGCGTGCATTACCTCGATCTAACCGAAGACGTTGCCAGCACCAAGCGCGTCATGGAATTGGCCAAGGATGCACAGACAGCATTCATCCCACAGTGTGGGCTGGCTCCAGGCTTTATCTCGATTGTTGCCTATGACCTTGCAAAGCGTTTCGATACACTCGAAAACGTGCGTATGCGCGTTGGCGCCTTGCCAGAATTTCCGTCGAATGCTCTCAACTACAACCTGACCTGGAGCACAGACGGTCTGATCAATGAATATATCGAGCCATGTGAAGCTATCGTCAATGGCGTATTGACCAAGGTTCCTGCACTTGAAGAGCGTGAAGAATTCTCGCTTGATGGCGTAACTTACGAAGCGTTCAATACGTCGGGTGGTCTCGGCACGCTTTGCGATACGCTCGAAGGCAAAGTGCGCACGCTCAACTACCGCACGATCCGTTATCCGGGCCATGTTGCGCTCATGAAAGCGCTGCTCAACGATCTCGGCCTGCGTCATCGCCGTGAAGTGCTCAAGGATATTTTTGAAAATGCTCTGCCAAGCACACTTCAGGACGTTATCGTGATTTTTGTTACCGTTTCGGGCACGAAGAACGGCCGTTTGGTTCAGGAAACCTATGCGAACAAGGTTTATGCCAATCAGGTTGGCAAGATCGTTCGTTCAGGCATCCAGATCACCACGGCCTCGGCAATCTGCGCCGTGCTTGACATGCTCGCCAAGGGCGAAATCGCGCAGAAGGGCTTTGTTCGTCAGGAAGACATCACGCTGGATGCATTCCTCGCAAACCGTTTCGGCAAAGCTTATGCGCAGGAAGACCATGCAACGCGTCTCGTTGCCTGAAAGCACCGTTAAGGCCATGTCAGACCCGTTGCGTTCAACACGCAGCGGGTCATCTTGCGTTAAAATAGCACCAAAGTTGCAATTGAATTTGTTCGGCTTTGCGGGCAATCCGAACTGAGGACTGCATAAAAAGCCCGTGTGTTAAAAGTGAAATAGGGAAGCGATGTTTAAAACAATTTTGCTGGCCGGTCTGGCCTCTGTCCTCATTTCCATGCCTGTGCAGGCAAAGGAATGGAAAGAAATCCGTATCGCCAGTGAAGGCGCCTATCCGCCCTTCAACTATATGTCGCCAGACGGCAAGCTGGTCGGATTTGACATTGATATTGCGAATGCGCTTTGTGAAGCGATGGAAGCCAAGTGTGAAATCGTCGCCAATGATTGGGACGGTATGATCCCCGGGCTTCAGGCCAACAAATTTGACGCAGTGATCGCTTCGATGGCCATTACGCCCGAGCGTGAAAAGCAGGTCGCTTTCTCGGAACGCTATTACACCACACCACTGGCAGTTGTCGTGCCAAAGGATAGCGATATTACCTCGCTTGAGCCTTCAGCATTTGACGGAAAAACCGTTGGCGCACAGGCTGGCACCACACAGGGCAATTATGCCGATGACGTTTATGGCAAGGCTGGCGCAGATGTGAAGCTTTATCCAACGGCTGATGAGGCCAATGCCGATCTTGAAAATGGTCGTATTGATGCAATTGCAGCTGATAAATTTCTCGCAGCCGACTGGCTGAAGAAACAGGGTGCAGATTGCTGCAAATTCCTGGGCGATATTCCGGGTTCTGAAACCAAAATCGCGGTTGCTCTGCGCAAGGGTGATGACGATCTGCGCGAGCAGTTCAATGCTGCAATCAAAAAGATCCGCGACAACGGCACTTACGAGACAATTCGCAAGAAATATTTCGACTTCGATATCTATTGATAAAATTATCGGACGCCGCTCAATCTTTAACTTGAAACAGACGGCGTCCGGTGCTTCATTCTATAAATAATTGCTGGCATAGACCTGCAAAACAGAACCATAAAACGGTCAAGGGGAATATTATGTTGAAATCGATCCTGTTCGCAGGCGTTGCTTCCATTATCGCCGCACTTCCGGCGCAGGCTAAAGAATGGAAGGAAATCAAGATCGCGACAGAAGGCGCTTATCCGCCTTTTAATTTCGTTGCGGCAGATGGTTCTTTGCAGGGATTGGATGTTGATATCGCCAATGCGCTCTGCACAGCGATGGAAGCCAAGTGCACCATCATTGCCAATGATTGGGACGGTATGATTCCGGGCCTTCAGACCAATAAATTCGATGCGGTTATCGCATCGATGAGTGTGACAGAAGAGCGCCAGAAGCAAGTATCGTTCACCGATAAATATTATTCAACGCCGCTCTCCGTTGCCGTTCCAAAAGACAGCCCGATCACTTCACTCGCCCCAGAAGCTTTCAAAGGCAAGTCGGTGGGCGCGCAGGCTTCCACCACACAGGGCACCTATGCGGAGGACGTTTATGGCAAGGCCGGAGCGGACATAAAACTCTATCCGACTGCCGATGAAGCCAATGCCGATCTTAAAAGCGGTCGTCTTGATGCGGTGGTTTCCGACAAGTTCCCGATTTCTGACTGGATCAAGGCTGATGGTGCTGATTGTTGCAAGCTGATTGGCGATGTGCCCGGCACGCAGACCGACACGGCAATCGCCGTGCGCAAGGATGACAATGATCTGCGCGAGCAGTTCAATGTGGCAATCAAGAAAATCCGCGACGATGGTACCTATGCGACCATCGTGAAGAAATACTTCGACTTCGATATTTACTGATCAAATAAAGTTTCTTGTAAAAGTTTGCTCACTTTGATGTATGAAAGCGCGCGCTGACTGTTTATCGGTGCGCGCTTTCATTTCATGGAATGGTTCGGGGATACCATGCAGCAACAAGATGTCATCGTTCTGGGCGCGGGTATTGTCGGGGTTTCAGCAGCACTTCATTTGCAGGCGCGGGGGCGGTCGGTCACGCTGATTGATCGTGGCGAACCGGGGCAGGCCACAAGCTTTGGCAATGCTGGTCTTATCGAACGTTCGAGCGTCATTCCCTATTCTTTTCCGCAAGGGTTGGGTAAGCTCTTAAGATATAGCCTCAACCGGCGTTCCGATGTGCGCTACGATCCATTTTATGTTCCACGCATTGCGCGGTGGCTGTTTCAGTATTGGCGTGAATCTTCGCCTGAACGCTTGAAAGTTGCGACTGAAGCCATGTTGCCTTTGGTTGAAGCGAGCGTTCGCGAGCATGATGGATTGATTGCACAGGCTGGTTGTGAGCGGCTGGTGCGTGCGCAGGGCTGGATTGAAGTTTTTCGCAATGAGCCCGCATTTAAGGCTGCTGTTCAGCGCCTGCCGCAGTTGCAACGGTTTAATCTGGCCTATGACATTCTTGATACGTCTTCCTTGAAACAACGCGAAACCACACTGGGCGATGTTGTGGGTGGTATTCATTGGCTTGATCCCAAAACCATCGTCAATCCCGCTGGTCTGGTTCAGGCTTATGCGGATTTGTTTCGCTCGAATGGCGGCCTGTTTGTACATGGCGATGCAGCAACGCTTGCGGAAAGTGCAAACGGCTGGCAGGTGATGACGGAGGACGGTCCAAGTTTTGCGCGTGAAGTTGTGGTGGCCCTTGGTCCACAGTCGGGGCTGGTTTTCCAGAAATTTGGCTATTCTATACCGCTCGGTATCAAGCGCGGTCATCATATGCATTTCGAAATGCACGATGGTGCACGGCTTGGCCATACCGTGGTTGATGAAGAGGCAGGCTATGTGCTCGCGCCGATGGTGCAAGGCGTCCGCCTTTCCACTGGCATCGAGTTTGCGTCACCCAAAGCGCCTGCTAATTTCATTCAGCTCAAACGTGCTGAAAGAGTTGCGCGACGTCTGTTACCACAACTGGGGGCGCCTGTAGAAACCAAACCCTGGCTTGGTCTGCGCCCTTGTTTGCCGGATATGCGGCCTGTCATTGGTGCCGCGCCGCGTCATAAAGGACTGTGGTTTGACTTCGGTCATGCCCATCACGGGCTGACACTTGGCCCGGCCAGCGGTCGATTGCTTGCAGAGATGATGACGGGTGAGAAGCCATTTACTGATCCAGCCCCTTATTCAGCAAATCGCTTTCTATAATTTCCTTCAATTTTCGGCGAGCGGCCTTGTCAGGCACGACAAAGCAGGGTTATCAATTACGCCCCTTCACATCCGCGTCCTGCGGGCAAATTGATCCGGAAAAATCTCGTGAAAATGAAGCCTTTGGGCCGCACAGGCCTCAATGTTACAGAAATCTGCCTTGGCACCATGACTTGGGGCGTGCAGAACACTGAAAATGACGCACATGATCAGCTCGATTTTGCTATCGATGCTGGCGTCAACTTTATTGATACAGCCGAAGCTTATGCCATTCCGATGAGCCCTGAAAGTTTTGGCAAAACCGAAACTTATATCGGAAACTGGTTTCAGAAATCGGGAAAGCGTGATCGTGTCATCCTCGCCAGCAAAATTGCAGGTGGTGGACGTCAACCATGGATCCGCGGCGGTGCGAAGCCAAGTCGTGGCAGTGTTGCGGAAGCTGTGAATGACAGTCTGAGGCGTTTGCAGACAGATTACATTGATCTTTATCAGATCCACTGGCCATCCCGCCCGCATTATCATTTCGGTCAGGGCTGGAGTTTTGATCCCTCAAGCGTTGATTCTAAGGCGGAACGTGAACAGATCCATGATGTTCTACTCGGTCTTGAAGATGCTGTTCGTGCGGGCAAAATTCGTCATGTCGGTCTGTCGAATGAAACTGCTTGGGGCACCATGCAATGGCTGAAAATTGCCGAAGAACATAATTTGCCACGTATGGCGTCGATCCAGAACGAGTATGGCCTGTTGCAGCGTGAATTTGATCACGATATGGCAGAGGTATCGCTGTTTGAGGATGTTGGTCTGCTTGCCTATTCAACATTGGCAGCAGGCGTGCTGACCGGAAAATATCTCGGCGGTAAAATCCCCGAAGGATCGCGTGCTTCGGTAATGGACGGTGGCATGTGGCGGGATAATTCCTATTCGCAGCCAGCAATCCTCGCTTACATCGATGTTGCGAAGAAGCATGGTCTTGATATTGCGCAGATGGCGATTGCTTTTTCTGCATCAAGACCTTTCATGACCTCTGTCATTATTGGCGCCACAACCGTTGAACAGCTTAAGACAAATATCGCTGCAAGCGAATTAAAGCTTTCGGACGAAGTGCTGGCGGACATCGAAAACGTCTACCGCAATTTCCCGCGTCCTCTTTGATTGAAAATAGCCAGCCACCTATGTGTGGCTGGCTTTTAGCCTAGCGTGTCGCGTTTCATCCTACCCATCGGCTCGCTCTATCTTCTTGTTTTTACGCATGTCGTTCTCGTAAAATCGGTTCTCACTTTTCCGCGACATGCTTTAGATAGACCACGCGTTGGATTGGCGTGTCGCTTGATGAACTGACGACTATGCGGCAGTCGAGCCGCATATATTAGTTGCAGCACAAAGAGCCTCCTGCAAATTAAACGCTCAGGCGATTTCAACTTGATGTTGCGCTTCTGTGCGCGCTGTGCGCCAAGACGAAAACAGAAAGGCCGCAATGAAAATTACGGTCATCAGCAGAACGATTGTTGGAGCAGGGGCGCTGTCGATGAAAAATGACAGATAAACGCCCATAAAAGACGAAAACACAGCAACGATAATTGCGACAATCATCATGCTGCTGAACCTGCGGGTGAGCAGGAAGGCGATTGCACCGGGTGCGATTAGCAGAGAAATCGCCAGTATGATGCCGACTGCTTTCAAAACACCGACGATCGTCAGCGAAATCAGGCACAGAAGTCCATAATGAAGAAACCTGACAGGCAAGCCGACAGCGCGCGCCTGCGCAGGATCAAACGCATGGAGCAGGAAATCTCGCCATTTGACGATGAGAACGCCGGCGGTCACAGCGGCGATAATTGCTGTCTCAATCAGGTCGCTGGTGTTGATGCCCAGAATATCGCCAAACAGGATGTGATCGAGGTGAACATTTGCGCGCACGGAGACGTAAAGCACGAGCCCCAGCCCAAACATGCCGGAGAAGACAATGCCCATGACCGTATCCTGCTTGATACGGCTGTTTTCTTTGAGAAAGCCGGTGGCAAGCGCGCAGACCATGCCAGCAACGAAAGCACCGATGCCAAAAGGAAGGCCAACCATATAGGCGATCACAACCCCCGGCAGTACAGCGTGGCTGATCGCATCGCCCATCAGTGACCAGCCTTTAAGAACCAGAAAGCAGGAGAGCAGGGCGGTCGGAATGGCAATCAGCACCGAGGCAGCCAATGCGTAGATCATGAAGTCAAACTGAAACGGCATCAGGAGTGTTTCGGGAAAGCTCATAGCTTAACCTCCTTGAATGCTTTGGTCGCACGTCGGCGGGCCGCAAACATTCCATGCTTGGGCGCCAGAAAAAATACGGCAAGAAACACAAGCGTTTGCAGCACGACGATAATGCCACCTGTCGCGCCGTCCATGAAATAGCTGGCATAGGCACCCATGAAGCTGGTCAGTGCGCCAATAAGCACCGCAATCCACAAAAGCCGTGAAAAGCGGTCTGTGAGGAGATACGCGGTCGCTCCGGGTGTCACGACCATACAGATGACCAAAAACGCGCCTACGGTCTGCATTGCCGCAACGGTGGATGCTGAAAGCAGCGTAAAGAACATGATTTTCAATGCGGTTGGCCTTAAGCCGATGGAGCGCGCATGGCTTTCGTCGAAAAAGACCACCATCAGGTCTTTCCATTTCAACAGCAGCAACGCCAGCGATACGAAGCCGATGATCGCCAGTTGCAGAATATCGCCGGGCGTTATCGCCAGAATATTGCCAAGCACAATGGTCTGAATGTTGATCGCAGTTGGCCGCAAAGAAATCATAAAGAGACCAAGACCGAAGAACGCTGTGAAAATCAGCCCGATAATCGCATCTTCCTTGAGCTTTGTACGCTGATTGAGAAACAGCATCGCCGCAGCAGCCAGCCCGCCGGAAAAGAAAGCCCCGATAGAAAATGGCAGGCCCAGCATATAGGCTCCCGCCACGCCGGGAACGATGGAGTGGGAGAGAGCGTCGCCGATGAGCGACCATCCCTTGAGCATCAAATAGGCAGACAGAAATGCACAAACACCGCCAACAAGAGCCGAAACCCACATAGCATTGAGCATATAGCCATAAGAAAACGGTTCGAGCAGCAGAGCCATCAATTCTGCCCTTCCTGCTTTTGCTCATAAAGCACAAATGGCCGTTCATCATCGGTAATCACACCAACGGCCGAACGATCGGATTGCTTGGCCTCATTCAGAATAAGATGACGCAGAACGCCGCCAAATGTCTTTTCGAGATTGGCCTGTGTGAAAACTTCCTTCGTTGAACCATAAGCAAGCACAGTATTCTTGACGAGAACAGTGCGGTCACAAAATTCAGGAACGCTGCCAAGATTATGTGTCGAGACCAGCATGACCCGGCCTTCATCACGAAGCCCACGCAGCAGCAGCACAATCGCCTCCTCGGTCTTCACGTCTACCCCGGTAAAAGGTTCATCAAGAAGGATTACCTGCGCATCTTGCGCAAGCGCACGAGCGAGAAATACGCGCTTTTTTTGACCGCCGGAAAGCTCACCAATCTGCCGCTTGCGAAAATCCAGCATATTGACGCGACCGAGCGCCTTTTCCACCGCCTCATGGTCGGCACGACGCGCAACACGCATCATGCCCATATGTCCATAGCGGCCCATCATAACGACATCTTCCACCAGAACAGGGAAGTTCCAGTCTACCTCTTCGCTTTGCGGCACATAGGCGACGAGATTGCGCTTGAGTGCCTGTTTTACCGGCTGGCCAAGAATAGAAATGTCGCCCTTTGCCAGACGAACAAACCCCATAATGGCCTTAAACAGTGTCGACTTGCCCGATCCATTCACACCAACCAGCGCCGTAATCGTGCCTGTTGGAATTTCAAAGCTCGCATTGCGCAGTGCTGTGTGGCCGTTGCGATAGGTGACGGTTGCATCTTTGACTTTAAGCCCTTCAGACACGCTATCATTGAGCGCGGCTTGTGCCCGAAGGTGTTGATCTATCGGAACATTCATTGTTTGAGGCCTTTTGCAATCGTGCCCGATGTAACTTTGAGAAGGTCAATATAGGTCGCAACAGGGCCATCAGCTTCGGAGAGAGAATCGACGTAAAGCACACCGCCATATGTCGCGCCGGTTTCGCGCGCGACCTGCTTCGCAGGGGCTGCCGACACCGTACTTTCCGAGAAAACCGCGGTGATCGTATTTGCACGCACGGCGTCAATCACTTTGCGAACCTGCTGCGGAGTGCCTTGCTGGTCGGCATTAATTGGCCAAAGGTAAAGTTCCTTGAGATCAAAATCACGGGCGAGATAGGAGAATGCTCCCTCGCTGGTGACCAGCCATCGCTTGTCAGCCGGAATCAATGCGAATTCGGCGCTGATCGGATCGATGGTCGCTTTTATCTTAGCCTTATACTTCTCCGCATTGGCTTTGTAAGCCTCTGCATTTTCCGGGTCATATTTGACGAAAGCATCACGGATATTATCGACATAGATGAGAGCAGAGGTCGGGGACATCCACGCATGTGGATTTGGTTTGCCGCTATACGGACCCTCGGTGATGCCCATCGGCACAACGCCGTCGCTCACCACCACGCTTGGAACATTTTTGAGGCGTGAGAAGAATTTCTCAAACCATAGTTCCAGACCGAGACCGTTCCAAAGAATAAGATCCGCACCCTGCGCCTTAATGAGATCTCCGGGGGTGGGCTGATATTCGTGAATTTCAGCACCGGGTTTTGTGATCGATTCAACCGTTGCTGTATCACCAGCCACATTGCGCGCAATGTCGGCGATGACCGTAAACGTCGTTATCGCCTTAAATTTGTTTGATGCAAATGCATTTGCCGGTGCCATCAGTATCACAAGGCTCACAGCCAGACTTGTAAACAGTCTGCGGTTGATCGGTTGATGCATTGCTCTCTCCTTCAAATTCATCCTGTCGGCTGCAAGACGGTGCACGGCCGGATGCCTTTAATGCGAATAATTAGCATTTGCATAAATGAAGTGAGGGTGCTTTTCAAGCGCTTTTGCAAATCATTTGCAATAATGCCGTAACCGAATTTCCATAGGTGATTTTGCGATTATTCACTTATAAATTGTATTAACGTGATTTCTGTGTAATTTTTCTTCTATGGGTGAAAGCTTCGTTTAGGCCATTTGAGGCGGTAAACCCTCTGCTTGAGATAGAGCTTCAACGGCATAAGAAAGTAATTGGAATCCCATTTTCATTTTTTAATTTTGATTTGATCATCGGGGATACTAATGCGGTTAAAGATGAAAAATAATATTAAAATTCATGAATATAAGGGCAATTTATCCACGGGCAACAAAGGAGGGGAGAGTTTTACCGCGGACGAAATTTCAAGGGGAGCCTTTCTCTACACCCGCTCATCAACAGGGATCGATATCTACACGCCGGAAGATATAGTCGCGCTCATTTTGCTTGAACCTGTGCGCAACCTTAGATGGAAATTTCCTGAAGGGGGTGAAAATACATCAAGCTTTTCGGCAGGTACGGTTTTGCTCATTCCGGCGGATCAAAGAACGATTATAACCTGGCCCGGGCAGGTCAAGTTATTGAAAGTCTTTATCGGTCGAGATCAAAATTGCGGGCAAGATGCTCAAGATATAGCCTTGCGCGTTAGCGATACGCATGGCCGTATGATCATTTTTTACAGCAAGCAATGTTTACGGATCAGTGAATTGATTTTGGAGCAATTGCGGGTAGAAACCCCTTCGGCGCAAAGTTATCTTGAATCATTATATTCTGCACTTCTCTATCAAATTGCGTCTAATGCAGCGACTTCGCTTAGCATGGAGGCTTCACCGTCCGGTTTGCGAAGTTATGCCTGTCGGCAGATAGAGGATTACATGAAAGAAAACTTCCGCAATTCGATCAATGTGCCGCAAATGGCATCGTTGCTCAACATGTCTGCCGGGCATTTTTCGATGTGTTTTCGCAAAAGCTTTGGCCTTACGCCATATCAGTATTTGATGGGACTGCGGTTAGACGACGCAGAAAAGTGGCTTATTGAAACCGACATGCCAATCAGTGAAATTGCAATAAAGCTTAATTTTTCGAGCCAGAGTCATTTTACGACTGCTCTAAAAAAATATCGCAATCTGACACCAGGTGAGGTTAGGCGGCGTAGAAGTAAGGAATATCTTCAAACAAAGACGAAGCGATAGCACAACCCCAACGGCAGGTATCAGCCTGCCGTTGGCGTGGAGCCTCGCTTAAGCCACTTACGCCAGATGTGAACCTCACTCTTACGGCGCCAGCGCCTGACACGATGGGAATCGTTTGAAAGAACGATCAGCCCAAGTGGAAGCATCCAGAAGCCGAGGATGGGCAGGAAACCAAGCGTACCTCCGACTACTAGCGATCCTCCCAGCGTTCTGCGCATTGCGACGGACTGCGGCATAGGGATTCGCTTTCCGAGAATCACAATTGTGCGTTTTGGTGGTTTAAGGCCGTCTTGTTCGTCCACTTTTTCAGTCTCGCACGGTTTGAGGTGTTTAATTTATTTGTAAAACGCACCAGAGAATATAGGGTTTCGTGAGAAGAATGCAAAAATTTGGAAAAAAACGAAAATAGGGCTTGGCAAATCAGAAATCCTCCTGCTATACGCCACCTCGCTGACGCAACGAGCACCTCTTCCCCGGTAGCTCAGTGGTAGAGCAACCGGCTGTTAACCGGTTGGTCGCTGGTTCGAATCCGGCCCGGGGAGCCAGCTCTTTTCATTAGGTGATTGGGCTAGGTCGTTTTCCAGTGGTAATAACGTATTTTATCGGCATTTAAAATTCGGCTCCGTGATTTGATTAGTCCGCATATTCTGGTTCTTTGTTGGCCATAACTGCCGCTCTTTAAACGTTCCTCTTTGTTTGAATTTTAGTGCCTGCGCTTATATGGCGTGAATAAGTTTAGAGGGGCGTTTCCTTTAGAGGATTTCCTGTTTTGATGGAACCGCTGTAAGACTATTATGCTTACAATGGGCGTTATTTGGCTTTCAGCGCCCTAATCGCAGCCCATTAACTTGACCGGCTTTTTCATTCTGAGACAGCACTGAATTCCAGAAAATTAAAAAGGCGGTGAACCAAATTCGTCTGGTTGCGTTGTTAATAAGTGATTAATCATGATTGGAGGCAGCCATGCTTATTTATTCGCGAATAGAGGCCATCGTCGCAGTAGCATTTTTGCTGATCATTCCTTTAATGCTACTTGTCAGTTAAATCGTTGCAAAGCGTTTACTGTGTTATAAAAGCCGCCTTTTTCGACTTCTAAAGCGCCTGATAATCATTCGATGTCAGGCGCTGTTTGCGTGTAATTATAATGAAATTTTTTCACTTGATTATATAAGCTGGCTGAATGTTTATTTTGCTTGGTGAATTTTGATAGAACATTGATTTTATTTAATGTTTTGCGGATATTTCATTCATATTGCGTTCACTTTACCTCCTGTATTCTGGTGTCAGAATAATGGAGTATTTCATGATTAAAAAAGCCGTACTCGCCGCCATCGCACTGTCGTTTATTGGTGCACCTTTTGCTCAGGCGCAAAATTACAATCAGCCGCGCAAGCCGGGCTATAGTCATGTTGAGCCGCAACACCCTTCCCATGGGAAAGATTTTAAACGCCATGACCGGTATGACCGTCGTGACCGCGATCACAAGCGTTGGCGGCAGGGAGAACGCTATGGCGACTGGCGTCGCCATCAGGAAATTCGTGATTACAAGCGTTATGGTCTTCGCAAGCCGGGCCGTGGTCAGCATTGGGTGAAGGTCGACAATCAGTATCTGCTGATTACAGCTGCAACCGGCCTTATTGCAGGTATTTTGGTCGCTCGTTAAAGCATTTCCTGTTTTGGTTGAATCGCTGAAAATGCTTGATCGTTTGTTTCACGCATTATCCCGCGCAAAACCGCTTATTCGCAATCCTACAATGGTGCGGACAGTTCCCTGTTTGCACCATTTTGCGTTTTGTCGGAATTAACGCGCGTTTTATTCATGCCGGCTTTTTCAAACACTTGCTGAAAGCCCTTCATATCTGCAATGTGTCGGAAATCATATTTGCGCTGAAAGCGGAGACACCTGCATGAGTGGCCTTCTGGCACTTCTTGATGACGTGGCGGCAATTACCAAAATCGCGGCGGCATCCGTCGATGATATATCCGCCAATGCCGCAAAAGCGGGAACAAAGACAATTGGCGTGCTGATCGACGATACGGCGGTTACGCCGAAATATGTTGTCGGTATTGCGGCTGCACGTGAATTGCCGATGATTGGTAAAATCGCGCTTGGAAGTCTTCGGAATAAGGGGCTGCTTATTCCGGTTCTGCTTTTGCTCGATTATTTTTTGCCGCTAGCAATCACCGCATTACTGATGCTTGGCGGGGCTTATCTGTGCTTTGAGGGCGCTGAAAAGGTTTGGCACACGCTTTTTCCGAGTGAAGAGCATGATGGAGAAGAATCCGAACAAAGCAAAGATGCAACCGCGCTTGAAGAAAAGCGTGTTGCAGGTGCAATCAAGACGGATTTGATCCTTTCCGCCGAGATCATGACACTCGCGCTTTCGATGATCGAAACCAATTCAATTTGGATCGAGATAGCCACTTTGGCTATGGTCGGGATCATGATTACGGTTCTTGTGTATGGCGTTGTGGCCATAATTGTGAAACTGGATGATTTTGGCGTGTTAATGGCCCGTAAGGGGCGGTCTTCTGCAACGCGTGCACTGGGGCGATGGATGGTGCGAGCCGTACCCAAGCTGCTGGTGGTGCTGACAATTGTGGGAACAGCAGCCATGCTGTGGGTTGGCGGTAACATTTTCATTCATGGTTTGCACGGTCTTGGCGTCCATCAGCCATTTGCATGGATTTCAGAGACCGCAGCGGATATTGCAGGGGAGGTGACGGCAAATCTCTTTGGGGCTGTTGATTGGATGGTCACAGCCCTGGCCGATGGCATCTTTGGCTTTGTGCTGGGCTCGCTGATTGTGCTTTTTATGATCAAAATAGCATCACCACTTTGGAATGCACTCAGGGCTTGAAGAGGGGCGTATCAAATCCAGCAAAGCCGTTTCTCACCTTTGCTGGAAATGTTCTAGCCCAGCCGAATGCTACGCCTTGCTCGACACTGGTGGCCTCAAGCACCGGATGATCGGTGTTGAGAAGACGTTCGTAAGTGCGCTACAGAAACGCGTTATTTCAAAATATCGGAAAGACGCTTTTGCTCTTTCGCCGCACGTTTGAGATTGAGGCCAGCGAGCAAATCAAGAATGTGCGTTTTCATCAATTCCGAAGCTTCACTTGTTTTACGGCGTTCAATAGCATCGACCAGAGCATTATGCGCGTGGCTTTCGCACGTGGTTTCGCGGCGCCGCCAGTAAAGCGCAATAATCAGGGATGAGCGCGGCAGAAGGTCTGTGACAAACCCTGCCAGAATGGAATGGCCAGCAATGCTTGCGAGTTCGAGATGAAAGCGCGCAGACAAACGAATGGCATCGCTGTCGCGGCCTGCATGAAGGGCTTCATGTTCTTTATCCAGATGCTCCCGCAGTTTTTTCACATCGTCTGCGGTCGCCACTTTTGCCGCAAGTGCTGCTACCTCCGGCTCAATCAGCATACGCGCTTCAAACACTTCGCGTGCTTCTTCCTGCGAGGGCTCGGCTACAAATGCGCCGCGGTTCGGCTCAAGCCGTACCAGACGATCGTGGGCAAGCGCCTGCAATGCAGAACGCACAACGGCGCGACTGACCGAATAAATCGACGCCAGTTCGTCTTCCGGCAATTTTGTTCCGGGCAGCAATTGGTGGCTCACGACCGCATCGCGTAGCCCCTCATAGACAGGATGCCAGCGTGTGGACCCGTTATTGCCACTCATCTCGTTGTTGTCAGTTGTTTGCGTGTCCAGAAAATTCATTTTCATCCAGATACAAACGGGTCAAGGTTCAGGGCCGTTTTGTATGTCTTTGAGTTGCAACTCATATACATATCGAAGCAGCACTCTTCATTGTCAACGATATTGCCGTTATGGTTTACAAAATATCGTGTCGTTTGAAATTGGCAAGATCGTTTGATTGGCCTTCAGTTTCGTGGTGAAAAAGGTTCAAATATACCCTGAAACTCTTTTGATCTTGGCGTCTGATAACCACCAATTTTCGATGTTCTAAGACCAAGCGCGACGAGACTTTCGCAGAGCTTTACCGCAGCAGTCACACCATCTATGACGGGAATTCCATGCTCTTCCGATAAGGAGGAGGCAAGATCTGCCATGCCTGCACAGCCCAGAACGATTGCTTCGGCGTGATCATCGCGCATCGCATGTGCGATCTCTTGCGATATGCGGCGTCGGGCATCTGAGCCGGGAATTTCAAGGTCAAGCACGGCCACATCGCTGGCCCTGACACGGGCGCAACGTGTTGCAAGACCGTAACGTGACAGATTGTGCTCAATGGCCGGAACTGAGCGCGACAGGGTTGTTACAACGCTGAATTTTCCTGCAATCAGGCTTGCCACATGAAAAGCAGCTTCACCGATACCGATCACAGGCATCGTGCTTGCGCAGCGCGCCGCGTCGAGTCCCGTGTCGTCAAAACAGGCAATCACACAGGCATCGGCTTTCGGATGTTTGCGCATTTCCCCAATCATGCCGGGGATGGCAAAAACCTCATCGAAATAGCCTTCAATGCTGGGTGGTCCATCCTTGGGGTTGATGGCAATGATATTCGTTTTGGCTGCCGCCACGCTTCGCGCAGCGTCACCGATTTTCCGCGTCATAGACGCGGTTGTATTCGGGTTGATGACAAGTATGTCCATTTCCTCAAACCATCGATTGTTTTTTTATCGTTGTGGTTGTTTCAGGGCGCTTTAGCGCGCCCTGAAATCAAATTTCGCCGCCCAGATAAAGCTTCTTGATACGGTCGTCAGAAACAAGTTCTTCAGAGTTCCCGGAAAGAACGATCTTGCCCGTTGCCAGCGCATAGGCGCGCTGTGAAATACGCAGTGCCATGCGGGAATTCTGCTCGACCAGAAGAACACTGACCTTTTCATCGCGGTTGATGGCGACAATTGAACGTGCAATATCCTGCACAAGCTTTGGTGCGACCCCGAGCGAGGGTTCATCCAGCAACAGCAGCTTGGGTTTTGCCATCAATGCGCGCCCGATGACCAGCATTTGCTGCTCGCCGCCGCTCATTGTGCCAGCAGCCTGAGAATAGCGCTCTTTGAGGCGCGGAAAACGCCCCAGAACCATTTCAAGCGTGTTGGCGATGTCTGCCTTTGCAGAGCGGGTGAAGGCGCCCATCAACAGATTGTCGCGCACGCTCATATAAGGGAAGACCCGTCGTCCTTCGGGTACCATTGCGATGCCCATTTCGACGATCCTGTCCGAGCGTGTGCCATCAAGGCGGCTTCCCTCGAAGTAAATTTCACCCTTGCGCAATTTGTTGAGCCCGGTGATTGCCCGCAGAATGGACGATTTGCCAGCACCATTGGCACCAATCAGAGCAACAGTTTCTCCCTGATTGACGCTCAGAGACACGCCCTTCAACGCGTAGACGTGATCATAATAGAGTTCGGCATCGGTAACTTTCAGAAGCTCTGTCATGATCAGTATCCAATCGTTTCATCTTCTGCGCCGAGATAGGCTTCGATGACTTTTTCGTTCTCCTGGATCTCCTTCGGTGTGCCTTCTGCAATTTTCTGACCGAAATTGATCACGACGATCCGGTCCGAAATATTCATCACCGCAGGCATGTCATGTTCGACCAGAAGCACTGTGATGCCGCGTTCGCGAACTGCGCGCACCATTTCCACTGCCTTGACGGTCTCGTCATGGTTCATGCCTGCAAAGGGCTCATCCAGCAGCAGAACTTTGGGCTGTGTGGCAAGACCAATGGCAATACCGAGCGCGCGCAAGTGACCATGTGGAAGGTTTTGTGCAACCTCGTTACGCTGTGGTCCCAAACCGAGAAAATCCAGAATTTCGTCTGCCGAGCGTTCAAATGTTTGTTGGTCTTCCCGCGCAAGACTCGTTCCAATATAACAGCCGAGAAAGCTGGCCTTCGCGCGCAGGTGATGCGCGACGATGACATTTTCACGCACCGTCATGCCTTTGAAGATGGTGGTTTCCTGAAAGGTTCGAACCACGCCTTTCCGGGCAACGATATGCGGCGCAAGGCCGGATATGCGCGCACCCTTAAACAGAACCTCGCCTGTCGTTGGATTAAGGAAGGAGGCAATCAGCTTGAACAGCGTGGATTTGCCTGCACCATTGGGACCGATCACTGAAAGGATTTCTTTTTCTCTGACCGAAAACGAGACATCATTGACTGCGACCAACCCGCCGAAGCGCTTGGTAACGCCTTTGACTTCAAGAAGCGCACTCATGGCCGCGTTCCTTTCTTATTTGTCAGACGCAGGCTGAGCAGGCCATTTGGCAGGAACAGCATCAGGATGATCAACAGGCTGGAGAAAATAAGGAGTTGGAATTTGCCGGTCTGGAAAAGAAAATCCCAGCCGAAATAGAGGACAAAAGTACCGATAATCGATCCAAATACATAGCCAAGACCGCCAAGGAAGCAGTTAAGCATGAAGTTGACCGAGTCTGTCACCGTGAAGCTCGATGGATAGATCGACTGGGAGATGGCTACAAACATTGCGCCGCCCAGCCCTCCAAGGAAGGAGGAAATCGCATAGGCAAGCACCCGCAGATTGGTGATGTTGACACCAATGGAGGAGGCCAGCTCTTCATTTTGTTGCAAGGATTGGCACAAACCGCCGATGCGCGAATGGATGAGCCTGTAGAGCGCTGCAAAGCAGAGCACCATAAGAAAGACCGACACGAAGTAGAACGCGGCGCGCGGATTCTGCAATGTGGCGAAGTCCGGCAGGATTGTGAGGCCGAAGATCGAAATTCCACCGGGAGGAGGTATGTTGACCATGCCTTTAGCACCATTGGTAATGGGCAGTGCCATAGCAAGCAGGCGCGCAACTTCTGTGAGCACCAGCGTCACCATCGCAAAATAAACACCGCGAAGGCGCAGGATCGGCAGTCCGATCAAAACACTGGCAAAGGCGCAGAAAAGCCCCGCCAGCGGCAATGTCAGCCAGAAAGACACACCGTACTTGACCATGAGAATGGCCGACACATAGCCCCCCATCAGGGCATAGGCCCCTTGGCCGATATTGATACGGCCAATGTAAAAGGTGAGCCAAACACCCGCGCTGACAATGGAGAGCAATGCGACCGATGTCAGGGTGTAATAAAGATCGTTACGTCCTGTTATGCTGATCAGCAGTGGTATACCGATGAAAACCAGCGCGAGGAAAGCAACGACGCCGAGAAGTTTTGTTGTCTTTGTCATGTTTCCTCCCATCAACCCCAAGGTTTGCCCATAAGGCCGTTCGGACGCAGGCTGAGGAAGACCATCAGGCCGGCAAAGATTACGAGATAGGTGATGTCGCCGTAAGGTCTGAGCACCGTGAGGCCGACAGATTCCAGCATGCCGAGAATAAAGCCGCCGGCAATCGCGCCACTGACGACACCCGCGCCACCGATCATCACCATCATGAAGGCTTTGATCGATATTGCGCCACCTATGCCGGAATTGACCCCGGTAATGGCAACCAACAAACCACCAACCAGGCCTGCCAGCATTGCCCCCATTGCGAAGCCGATCATGGAGTATCGGTCGACATTCACGCCCATCAACTGCGCCGCTACGCGGTCTTGGGCGAGCGCGCGCATGGCGCGACCGGGTTTCGTGAATTGCATGAAAAGAACGAAGGCTGCGATGAAAACCACCGCCAATACGCCGATCAGAATACGATCATAAGGTATGATCAGCCAATCTGAGACGAAAACGCCATTTATGATCTTCGGCACACCGCGCTGCTTTTCGCCAAAAAGTAACAGTATGACAGCATCCAGAAAAAAGGCGACGGCAGCAGCAAGCAACATCGTACTTTCGTCGCGCAGACTGCGTTTGATAACGGGTCTGAACAAAAATTTTTCAATAAGTGCACCAACAATCATCAAAGTGAGCGCAGATGCAAACAGCGCCACCACGAAAGGCAGGCCTAGCTGGCCATAAATCGTGTAAGTGACAAACCCTCCGAGCACGTACATTTGGCCGTGTGCAAAATTGAGGACGTTCATCAGAGCAAAGATCAGTGTAAGACCCAGCGCAATCAGCGCATATTGTGATCCAAGATACAGCCCGTTGACTATGACTTGTTCCATGAAGGCAAACTCCCTCCTGCGGAGAGCGGCGCATGCCAAAGTCTCCGTGGCGATATATGACAATTGGGAGGCAGAAGCGGGCGCTTCATGCACCCGCTTCCCACAGTCTCAGGCTTAGTCGACCTGTCCGACGAATAAGGTTTCGAACTTGCCATCCTTATATTCGGTGACAACCATCGGAATGCCCAGCTGGCGCTTCTGTGTGAACGATGTGGTGCCAACATAATTCAACTTGGAATCGTCGCCTTTTACATAAGGGTTGGGTGCCGAGAATGTGTCGACGGTCTTCTTGAATTCTTCGACGTTATCGATTGCAGCAGGGTTAGCCTTCAATGTTTCGATAATGTATTCAAGTGCATAGACCTTGGTATTCGATTCATCATTATACTCGCCATAAGCTTTTGTATAACGATCAACGAATTCCTTCATGGTATCCGATGCAATCTCCGGCGTGGACGCGCCGCCCACAGAAATGAAGCCATTAGCGAGCTCTCCGGCACCTTCCTCCAGAACCTTTGCGTCTTGCGCCGTTTCCGTGGAAATGAGGCCTTCATAACCAAGTTCGCGTGCTGCGCGGATCAAGAGAGGTGCATTCCCCGGAGCAACACCTGAAAGAACCAGAAGGTCTGGTTTCTGCATAATGATCGGGGTGAGCACGGGCGTGAAGTCACGCGTATCGTTCTGATAGGCATCGCTTGTTGAAACCACGTCCAGACCGAGTGCCTTGGCGGCTTCAATACCGCTGTCGCGCTGACTCAAGGGGTCGGATTCATTGGCGGCAACAAAAGCGACAGTTTTAACGCCCTTGTTTTCCTTGAGGTATTTATAGATAGCTGGACCCGACTGATAATTGGCAATCATGCCAAGAATGGCATTGGATGCCGGCGGTGTATAAAGTTCTTTCGGGAAGGAATAAGGGAAATAGATGATCCCTTTGGCTTCGGCGACCGGACGCACGGCGGCTGCGCCATCATCGACATTTGGCCCGACGACATAATGGACACCTTCCTGCGCCATTTTCTCCATGCCAGCAATGGCGCGCTTCGGATCTTTTTGATCATCGAAGGTTACGATCTTAATTTTGTAATTGTCGTCGCCGATCTTTACGCCGCCCAGTTCGTTGAGCCAGTCAGCACGAACCTGCATGGATCGAACGTTGGATGTTCCCCATGCCGCTGCTGGACCACTTGTAACACCCACAAAGCCGATCTTGAGTTCTTTATCAGCCGCTTGGGAGGCATTTGCTGAGATAAGCGCAAAAAGTGAAACGGCGCCGAGCGCCGCAGTTTTTAAAACTGCGCGTCTGTTAAACATATCTATTCCCCTTGTTTGGTCACTGCTCCCTCGTTTGGTGGGGCGCAGCGAGCGGAATTGAACGCCAGATACATCGGATTGTCAACAATATTAATTTTTTTGGTTGACAATCGGAGGGTGCCGCTGCGTTCGTAAATGAATTGCTGACATGTCGCCGCGCGAAACTTATTGAGGGAATTGCCCTGAGCTATTGAATTTCAAGGAAAATCAGGGCAGTTTTCGAATATAGTAATAATCGATGAGTGATCATGTCTGTCCAGCGTGCGAGTTTTTATATCCTATTGGCATTGGTGACGGTCGCCTTTGCCTGGCTGCTGATACCTTATTATTCGGCGGTGCTCTGGGGCGTTATTCTCGCGCTTATTTTCTACCCGGTGCAACAACGATTGCTTCGTTCGTTGCGTGGGCGCAAAAATCTGGCGGCTTTCCTTTCGGTGCTGATGTGCCTTTGTCTGGTCATCCTGCCAGCGCTATTCATTTTTGGATTGCTGGCTCAGGAGGGAAATACCCTTTACCAGCGTCTGGCGACGCGTGAATTTGATCTCAACAGCTATCTCACACGTATTCTGGCAGCTTTGCCCGGCACTTTGGAAGAGTGGATGATACGCTTTGAGCTGGGAACTTTTGCGGAATGGCGCGCGCGCATTACTGGCGGGATACTGCAAGGCAGCCAGGTTTTCGCAAGTCGTTTGGTTAGCCTGGGGCAGAATACGCTTCAGTTCATTATCAGCTTCGGCATCATGATTTATCTGCTTTTCTTTTTGTTTCGCGATGGTGAGGAACTTGGAGAAAAGATTCGCCAGGCGATCCCTCTGAGCGAAGATTACAAAAATCAGTTTCTCGAGAAATTTGCTGCTGTTATTCGTGCAACGGTTAAGGGGAATATCATCATTGCGCTTATTCAGGGCACAATTGGCGGTGTCACATTTTGGTTGATCGGCATTGAAGCAGCATTGCTGTGGGGCGTTTTGATGACAATTTTTTCGCTGCTGCCAGTTGTCGGCGCATCTCTCGTCTGGGGGCCCGCTGCTATTTGGTTTGCCGTGAATGGAATGTGGTTCCAGACCTTTATACTGGTCTTTGTCGGTGTTCTGGTGATCGGGCTGATCGATAATTTGCTGCGTCCGCCGCTGGTGGGCAAGGGCACACGCATGCCGGACTTTGTCGTGTTGATTTCAACGATTGGCGGGATTTCTCTTGTCGGAATTAACGGGTTCGTTGTTGGCCCGATGATTGCCGCAATGTTTATTGCAGCATGGTCGCTTCTCGCGCAGGAGCAGAACAAGCAGCTCACGCCAAGCTCAAAACTCGATTAGAGCACTATCCAAAAAGTGTGAAACAGCTTTCGGACCAAGATGCGCGTCAAAACAAATATTTAGAGCGCCGATCTGATTCAATCGGATCGAAAGCCGCTCGAAGCCGCGCTAATTTTCCAACGCTGAAAACAAGAACGCCCGCTGCACTGGGAGGAGGAGTGTGCAACGGGCGGATCTGGTAAGCGCGACTGGGAGGAGGAGTGCCGCGCTTCATGTTCAGTTTCTGGGAGGAGGAGTGAAACTGAACAACCTGAAAATAGGGTTGATGCTGACGACTTACAAGGCATTATGCCGCAAGGCAGATATGCATTTTTGAATAGCTGAAATAAGAAACCGCCCCGCAGCGATAAACGCGCTGGGGCGGCTCTTTCCTCCTCCAAGTGGAGAAGAAAATAACCAGTCGTTTTTAAAAAGCAACCCCTCAATTGTCACAGTGAATTTTCAGTAATTACTGAAAAGAATGGATGATTATCACCCGATCACAGCAAGCGCTCCGCCGGAATACAAGTTGCGGCGATGATGAGGCGCTTGGTTTATTTCCAATGTCTTAAATTGCGTTAACGAATGAAATGAATATCCGAAAAATGGCTGATTTTATCTGACATCATACTTCGTTTTAAATCGATTATTTTCGACTGATCGGCTGCTGGAAAAAACCATAAAAAATTTCGTCATTTCCATGCTGTTAAAGTTGACTCTTAATATCATGATTAATATAGCCAGCAATTAATATGAGTCTTTTTGTCATCTTAATTATGCCGTTAATGCAGAATGGGGCTTGGAATGCTGTTGAGAACAGGACACACGGGGTATCTGCTCGTGACAACAACACTTGGTGGGGCTTTTTCTTTGATGCTGTTGGGCGCGGGATCCGCTCTTGCACAAACAGTCACCGCCGAAAAGGCAGAAGATCAAGCAAAGCGCTCAGAGCAAGCGTTGCAACTCGACACGATCACGATTTCACCCACGATTCAGAACCAGGCTGTCATAGATGCAATCGGATCGACCAGCATTATAACGCAGCGCGATATTGATCGTATTCAGGCAACGACTGCGGCTGGTCTTTTCAGGGCGACCCCCGGCGTTCACGCGTCCCTAAACGGTGACGATCCGGCAACCTCTATTAATATTCGTGGACTTCAGGAATATGGCCGTGTTGCTGTCACGCTGGATGGTGCTCGTCAGGACTATTGGCGTGTGGGCCACGGTTCCGGTTCATTCTATATTGAACCGGAAATGCTCAAGCAGGTCACAGTCATTCGTGGCCCTGTTTCCAATGCATATGGTTCCGGTGGCATCGGTGGTCTGGTTGCCTTTGAAACGAAGGATGCCGGTGATTTCCTTCGCGACAATGAAACATGGGCTCTGAGTGAAAAACTGCGTTATGAAAGCAATGGCAAGGGCTGGATGACCAGCACGGTCGGTGCTTATCGCTTTCATGAAAATTTTGACGTGATTGGCAATCTGAATTATCGCGACAGCGATGCTTATAAGAATGGTGATGGTGATGTCGTTCGCTGGACGGGCGAGCGTGTCGTGAGCGGTTTGGGTAAAGTCACAATCCGTCCCGCCGAAGGGCATGAGTTGAAGGTTGGCTATTCACGCCAGAAATACAGCGATATCATGACTGGCAGCAGTGGATCGACGTCAGCAGTTCTGTCGCGCTACGACGCTGATACAATTGTGAGCAATTACACCGGCAATTATACATACAAACCGGAAGACAACCCGTTCTGGAACTTGTCGGTCAATGCTTATTACACCGATACGGATAACGACCAGTACCAGATCTGGCCAAAAGCCAATATTGGCAAAACGCGTTATTATGATGTGTCGACGGCCGGGTTCCGTGCTTACAACAGCTCGCGATTTGAAACTGACGCCATGATACACACCATCACCTATGGTGTTGATTATTATAAGATGCGCGGCAAATCCGATACGGATAACTTTGGTAATGGCGATCAGCAGGCCTATGGCGGCGTCCTTCAGTGGCAGGGTGAGTATCAGAAGTGGCTGGAGCTGATCGGTGCACTGCGTTATGACGGCTACCGGCTTGATGGCACCACGAAGGCAACAAATCTGCTGCCGTCGGAAGACGTCAGCGCTGACGGCAATCGTCTCTCGCCGCGTCTAAGCGTCGGCATAACACCTTGGGATGGTGTGCAGTTTTACGGCCTTTATTCGCAGGGCTATCGGGTGCCGCATATGCAGGACATGTTCCGCCAAAATGGCGCGCATGGCTCTGGCTATGAGCCAAATCTGTTGCTGAAGCCAGAAGTCGCCACTTCCTTCGAAGCCGGTGTCAACCTTCGGCAGGACGGCATTCTGGATGCTGGTGATCAGGTGCGTGCCAAGCTGAATTTCTTCCATACCGATGTGAAAGACTACATCAATACCGTAAAGAACGGCAAAGTAACGACATCTGAGAATGTTGGCACAGCGCGTCTGCGCGGCGTAGAATTTGAAGGCACCTATGACAACTGGTGGGGATACGTCAATCTTGCCGCGTCTTATACTGACGCCGAGATGAAAGATGGTATCTACAAAGGGGATAGTCTGAGCAATACACCGCTTAATAATTTCAGCGCAACGCTGGGCCTGAAAGCTTTTGAAGAAAAGCTGGTTTACGGCGTAGAATATGAAAGCGTCGGCAAGGTTAATCGTGCTCTGACGACGGGTGGTGTGAAAGTATATCCGCGTGTTGATCTGGTGAATGTATTCGCCAATTGGCAGGTGAACGATCATGTGAAGCTTGATTTCGGCGTCGATAATCTTTTCAACAAGGCTTACACGGACGCGCAAACGGGCTGGGCCACCAGCTCAGATATTGATCAGGCTAAAGGCAGAACCTTTAAGATCGCCATCACCGGCCGCATTGGCGGCTAATATTCCGGATTGAAAGCAGCCATGCTTTCAATCCTTTCTTGCACAAAGTTTTGCTTATTTAAAATTGACTGAGAAAGCCCGTGTCACAGCCATCTCCTGAAGTTTCCCGCGCATTATTGAGCCATGCAAGCATTCGATTGCAAAATGGCGGCATCTATTTGCCGAACATTATCGATCGTCTGAATTCCTACCAGGCGCAATATGATAACAGTGGCGACAACCACATATTCGAGTTCTCCTTTGGGCGGATTGAGATTGATAGTAAATTGCACGGCTACAGCGTCGCGCTGCATGCAGATGACGATACAGGTCTGCATCGATTAAAAGATATCGCAGCGGTTGCCATCGAACTCTACACAAAGGCGGAGGCCCCGGAGATTATTTGGCTGGGCGATAGGGCGGGAGAGCAGGCTCTTCCGCAGTTTCGCCTGATGCGCGTGCTTTCGTCCAATCTGTTCACGCCACATATGTTGCGGCTTCGTCTCATGGGAGAAGATCTCAAGCGTTTTGCATTGTTTGGAGCGATGCATATCCGTCTGCTTTTACCCACCAACGAGGTTCCGCAGCCCGTTTGGCCGATCATGGGGCCAAATGGATTGCCATTCTGGCCTGACGAGGCGCGCAAGCCCGCATCGCGTGCGTACACAGTCCGAAACCTCGACATTGAAGCCGGTTGGCTGGAGATCGATTTCTATCTCCACGACGTTGAAGGGCTTGCCTGCACATGGGCAAAAAACGTTAAGCCCGGTGATCAGGTTGGTTTGATGGGGCCGGTTGGCCGCCCTCTGCGCCATGCAAGCCGCTATCTTATGGGTGCCGATGCAACCGGTTTGCCAGCAATCGGGCGGATGCTCGAAGAGTTTTCAGCGGATGTGACAGGCCGTGTTGTGATTGCAGTCGATAGCGAAAAGGATGTGCAGCAACTCGTTCACCCAGAAGGGTTTTCGGTCGAGTGGATTATTGATGCCGATCAGAAACGCGCTGCCGAAACACTCACAAAAACTCTGTGTGAAGCGGAGTGGCCGAAAGGCCCTGACAGCTTTGGCTGGTTTGCGGGCGAGGCGGATCAGGCGAAAGTCATTCGCCAACATTGGCGCCAGAAGCTTGGAAAAAGCCGGGAAGAAACACTCGTTGCAGGCTACTGGCACAAGGATTCAATAGGCTTCATGGCTGGCTAGATAACAAGCTTTCTCTCAGAGAGATAAAATGAAAGCGGCCCGCGAAAAGCAGGCCGTTTTTTTGAAGGTGCTTTGAGTTGATTGAATCAGATTGTCACTCTAATCCTTTGTTTTAACGCGCATATATGTCCAAAAATGTTTCACCCTTTTCAGGGGGCGCTCTGTTTTTTATCTTCGATAGCCTTGCCCTGTGTGATCAGGCGGGCACTGTGTTGACCCGATATAAAGGTCCACAGCCAGCTCCATGCAACCGCCGCGCGGCTGCGTGTGCCAATCAGGAAAAAGATATGGGCAATGCCCCATACCCACCATGCCAGCGCGCCTTTCAGCTTGATCCGCCCCATGTCGACGACGGCCGCACCTCGGCCAATCGTTGCAAGATTGCCCTGATGGCGATAGCGAAAGGGGGCCGGAGCGGTTTGGCCTGATATGCGGCTGCGAAGGACCTTAGCAACATAAGCGCCCTGCTGTTTGGCAGCCGGTGCAATACCGGGAACCGGCTTTCCGTCCTGCCCTTCGACCCAGGCGGTATCTCCGATCACAAACACATCCTCATGGCCGGGAACGGTGAGATTGGCCAGAACGCGTGCGCGACCTGCACGGTCGCTTTCAACGCCAAGCCAGGCTGCGGCAGGCGAAGCTGCAACACCCGCTGCCCATATGGCCGTTTTACAGGGAATAAATTCATCGCCAACAGTTACGCCATCTTCAGTGATTTCTTTCACCGGCATCCCAAGACGCACCTCAACACCAATCTTTTTCAAGGCATTTTGAGCGTAAGATGAAAGATCTTCCGGAAATGCAGACAGAATGCGTGGACCCGCTTCAATCAGCAGGATGCGCGCCTCCCTTGTGTCGATATTACGAAATTCCGGCCACATCGTATGTTTGGCCAGTTCACCAATAATACCCGCCAATTCAACGCCGGTTGGTCCTCCTCCCACCACAGAAAATGTGAGCAATGCCCGTCGTTTTGCGAAGTCTGTCTCGCGTTCGGCGCGTTCAAACGCCAAAAGAAGACGACGACGAATGGTCGTAGCGTCTTCCAGCGCCTTAAGACCGGGGGCAAGCTTTTCCCAGCGATCATTGCCGAAATAAGCGTGCCGTGCGCCGGTTGCGAGCACGAGCGTGTCGTAATCAAGTGTAGAGCCGTCTTCGAGCTTCACCTGTTTGTTGGACGTGTCCACATCGACAACAGTGGCGAGCAGGGTGGTTACATCTTTGCGATCGCGAAAAAGATGGCGAATTGGCCATGCAATTTCTGATGTCGCAAGGATTGTTGTCGCGACCTGATACAAAAGAGGCTGAAAGAGGTGATGATTACGCTGATCGACAAGCGTAATGCGAACATTTGCACCTTTTAGATCATGGATTAATTGCAGGCCACCAAAGCCTGCACCAACGACGAGGATATGGGGGGTATCCGTTTCGCTCATTGCAGTTATTCACCTGAGTTGGCGCGAAAAAACTCGCGCTCATCTAACGATCATTGCGCTTGGCAAACGAACGCTATCAGGTTGATCAACCAGAGCCTACTGATTATCGCACAGGGCTGGCTCCCACTTTTGGCACAGCTTTACCTCGCCAGAATGACCTAAAAGTCATCTCCGTGGCGCATATGCCGGAAATAGGCAAAAGCGGTTCCTGCCAGAACCGGCAGAATAACCAAGGCTATCCAGAATATAATATTGCTCATGTTTCCCTCCCATTTTTTGCTACAATAGCACATCTTTGGGGAAGAGCATAATCCGACGACACTCAAACCAGTGACGCTAAGATTATGCTTCCAGCAAAACAGGTTAGATCAACGATCTGATAGGGAAACGTCTGAACTGCCCGCTTGTTCCACTTGCAACAGAAGCGTCTGAACATGGAAAGGGCCACTTTTTCAGTTTCAGCCTCGCCTTATAAAAACTCTTCCAAACGGACCTATTGCCAGCGCCCGACTCTTTGAGTAGTAGTTATCTCACATCAAGAGTTGGGGCGACGCCCAACGCCAACCTGCCTTTCCGGGCAAGGTGGTACTTCCTTAAAGGAAGGATGTGGCCGACCGGCAAACATACGGACAAAGCCACATGCGTCTGCCTTGACATAACGAAGGACTGACACGCATGCCTATAAAAATTCCTGATGATCTGCCTGCAACCAGTGTTCTCGAAGCAGAGGGCGTTATGGTGATGCGTGAGGCAGATGCTGTGCGTCAGGATATCAGGCCGCTGAAGATCGGCCTTCTCAATCTGATGCCGAACAAGGTCACAACGGAAACACAGATTGCACGGCTGCTGGGGGCGACGCCCCTGCAACTGGAACTGACGCTTGTTCGCATTACCAATCACGTTGCGCGGCATACTCCAGCGGATCATATGCTTTCTTTTTATCAGCCATGGGAAGATATCCGCAATCAGCGCTTTGACGGCTTTGTCATCACAGGCGCGCCGGTTGAGCGCATGCCCTTTGAAGGTGTGACCTATTGGGATGAAATGCAGAGGGTTTTCGATTGGACGCAAACTCATGTCCACCGTACGCTCAATATCTGCTGGGCAGCACAGGCCGCCGTTCACCATTTTCATGGCATGGGCAAATATGATCTGCAGAGCAAGGCATCCGGTGTCTTCAGCCAACAGAATCTCGCGCCGTCTTCACCCTATCTTCGCGGGTTTTCCGATGACTTCGCGATTCCAGTTTCCCGCTGGACAGAAGTGCGCAAGGACGACATTCCTCCACAAAGCGGCCTAAAAGTTCTCGTCGATAGCCCGGAAAGCGGCCTTTGCCTGCTGGAAGATCCAAAGCATCGTTCATTGCACATGTTCAACCATGTTGAATATGACACGACATCGCTTGCCGATGAGTATTTCCGTGACATTCAGCTTCAACCGGAAACACCGCTGCCTGCCAATTACTTTCCCAATGACGATGTCAGCAAGAAGCCGCAGAATTGCTGGCGCGGCCATGCACATCTGCTTTTTGGCAACTGGATCAATGAAATGTACCAGTCAACGCCTTATGATCTCGAAAATATCGGCAAATTCTGATGCGTAAAAAGCTGATCCCTGAAAAGGGGTCAGCTGGCAAAACGTTGAACCCATTGATGCCACTGGTCTTCACTGCCTTGGAAGACATTAAGGTCAATCTTACCATCGACGCCCTGAGACAGACCTGAACCCGAATACTGCCAGAAAATCCAGCGACGCCCCGGATAAACCTTGGAGGGATGCTGTGCGACAGCGCGTAGCCAGAATGGGTAATCTGTGAATGCGCCCTTGAGGTTGTCGTCATAGAAATCAGGCGCGGTATAGATCACGGGACGCTTGCCGTAATGGCGTTCGAGCGCATCCATGAAAACCTGCATTTTTTCACGCACCTGCGCAGGCGATGGGCGTCGTTTGCATGACGAGTCGCCATTCCATTCCACATCGATCACTGGCGGCAATGCATCGGGATCAACCGGCACATTGCGAATAAACCAGTCAGCTTGCTGACTTGCCACGCGGCACCAATAAAAGAAGTGGTATGCGCCGCGCTTCAATCCCGCAGCTTTTGCATCGCGCCAGTTCTTTTTGAACATCGGGTCAAGGTGATCACCGCCATCTGTCGCTTTGATATAGGCAAAGTTTGCACCGTTCTTGCGCAGCGTCGCCCAATCGATGTCTCCCTGCCAACGCGATACATCCACGCCATGCACGGCATGTTTGCGTGGCGAGATTTTTCCGAAGTTAATCGGTTTTGCATCGCGAAACCGCTGACTGTAAACGCGTAAGCGTTGTGCGGGCGCAAGACGCACTGGCGGGTAGGCTGCAACATCCGGCTTTGGAACGGAAATCGGCGTTGCAATGCTTTTTTGCACTGGCGGAGTTACGGGGGCGGGAGGCGAGGCCTTGAAAGGACCGGCATCGGGTACCGGTCCGGCCCAAGCCAGAACTTCTGCCTGCGGTGCGGCAGGCATAGACTGAGGCGCTCTCGCCGTTTCGGTTACAGGTGCCGAGGGCCTGATCACAGAACTGGTCAGCTCGGCAGAAGGTTGTGGCATCAGATTTTCGATGCCCGAACTCGACGTGCAACCCGCCAGCGCGGTACAGGCAAGGGCAATTGCTGACACAACTGAAAAACGCATGATACCCGTACACAAAACTCAGGCACTCTGCAGCCAGACACGATCGCAGAAATGCCATCAATCAACACCCGCAACGCTCACCTCAAGCTAATTGCTACCTAAAGATTACTGCATAAAGCTGAATCCAAAGTTTACAAAAGTCTTAAAGATGATGGCAGGCTATCTCGCATATTTTGAAATAATTCGTATAAAAACAATTGGTTATGGTGAAAATTTAAAAATAAGCTAAAGTCAGCACTTTGGCCGAATACAGAAGCTCACATTTTTTCGATTGCGTCAGGCAATTTTTATCTGTTCATCGAAACTCTGTACGAGAACCTGTTCGGCGAAAGGCTTCGGCTTCACACTTTCGATCTGCATCATAAGATCAGCGATCACCTGCGGATTTGAAACACCGCATTCGTAAATCTGAATGATCTCGCGCGCCATTTCATCTTTCTGAGGAGAGGTTATCGGACAACGCCCCAGGCGTTGACACGTTTCAACATATGCCGCCTGTAACTGTTCCAGTTCAGGAGGCTTGAAACGCTTGAAAAAATAATCTCTCGAAAAAGGCATCTTACTTCATTGCTGTTTGGTCATGGTTGACCGATTTTCATAAAATGAACTACATTTTAACGCTAGATTTTAGAAAATCCTAATGCTTATTAGCATAACTATAGATCGTTTACATACTGTAACTGCGCTTAAGGGCGCATTAATTCCAATTGCACTGCGATTTTTGCAATTTTATCCGGATCGGATTCACCTGTTTCGAATGTCTTGATGACTTCACGTGCGAGATCATTTTTTGATATATGCGTTTTCGGACAACGCTCCAGCAAGACACAGCTTTTGTTGTAAGCGGCTTGCATCACTTGCAAGTCCTCGGGCATGAACGTTCCTCGATACTGAGCGCCTCTGAATGGCATGGTGTTCTCCCCCCATCAATATTGTGATTGAAGCTCTAATTTCTTGGGAAAGCAACAGTATTTTGTGTGGCGTTCAATATACCAGTTTTGCATCACAATGGTTTGATGCCGAAATCTTCACAAGCTGGCGAGATATCGGTATAAGCGAAGAAAAAGCGCAATGAAAAGGATGTGACAGTGAAAATCGGCGTCGTTACTGTTTCTGACCGTGCAAGTTGCGGCGAATATGAAGATCTGAGTGGTCCGGCCATTGAATTGTGGCTGAAGAGCGCGATTGTCACACCCTATGAGATCGTCAGGCGCGTCATCCCGGATGGTATGGAATCCGTACGAGATACGCTCATTGATCTTGCTGACACCGTTGGATGCGATTTGATTTTGACGACAGGTGGAACCGGTCCAAGCCCACGCGATGAAACGCCGGAAGCCATGCAGGTGGTATTGCATAAGGAATTGCCGGGCTTTGGCGAACAGATGCGTCGCGCAAGTCTGGAGCAGACCCCAACCGCTATTCTTTCGCGGCAGACTGCTGGCAGTCGCGGCAAGAGCTTTATTCTCAACTTGCCAGGTAAGCCGGCCTCCATTGCAATGACCTTGCAGGCTATTTTTCCGGCTGTACCTTATTGTCTTGATCTTATTGGTGCTGGCCGTATCGATACAGATCCTGCCTTTGTCAAAGCGTTTCGCCCAGGCTGAAATGGCCATTTGGCGTAATTAGAAACGATGGCTGGGCGATTGTCGCGACGAAATTGCGCAACCCAGCTTTGCACTTTTGTATGGTTTGCACACTTGCATTTCCCTGATTTGAAGCTGACTATTAGCAAAAAAGAAGGGGAAGTAAGTGAAGCCATTTGATGAGATGCTCAATCATGGCGGGAATGTCCGCCAACCCTACGAATTTCTCAAGCAGTGGCTCGACCAACAGGATCAGCATAAACTTCTGCAAAAAACGCAGGACGCAGAAAGCGTCTTTCGCAAGACCGGCATCACTTTTGCAGTTTACGGTGATGAGGACGCAGCGGAGCGCCTGATCCCGTTCGACATTATTCCACGTATTATTTCCGGGCAGGAATGGCGAAGGCTTTCACAAGGCATTGAACAGCGCGTGATGGCGCTGAATGCATTTCTCGATGATATTTACCATCGTCAGGAAATCGTCCGGGCAGGGCGCATTCCCAAGGACCTGATTGTCAACAATGAGGCGTTTTTGCCGGAGATGATTGGTTTCCGTCCACCGGGCAATGTTTATACGCATATTATCGGTGTCGATATCGTGCGTACGGCAGAAAATCAGTTTTACGTGCTGGAAGACAATGCCCGTACCCCGTCCGGCGTCTCTTACATGCTGGAAAATCGCGAGACCATGATGCAGCTTTTTCCTGAGCTGTTTCAGAATGTGAAGGTTCGTCCGGTTGAGAATTATCCGCAACTGCTGCGGCAATCACTGGCCAGTGTCGCACCGCCCGGAACGCAGGGCGTGCCAACGGTGGCTGTGCTTACACCGGGAATTTATAATTCTGCCTATTTCGAGCACGCATTTCTTGCGGATCAAATGGGCGTAGAACTGGTGGAAGGTAGCGATCTGCGCGTTGTCGACGGACGCGTTGCCATGCGCACAACCAAAGGCTACCGCGCGATTGATGTGCTTTATCGCCGGGTGGATGATGATTTTCTTGACCCGCTTACATTTCGGCCGGACTCAACGCTCGGCGTCGCTGGCATTATGGATGTTTATCGTGCCGGAAACATCACCATCGCTAACGCACCGGGCACGGGTATCGCTGATGATAAGGCGATCTACTCCTATATGCCTGAAATCGTTGAGTTCTACACAGGCCGTAAGGCAATCCTCGAAAATGTACCGACATGGCGCTGTTCAGAGCCGGATAGTCTTAGCTATGTGCTCGACAATCTGGCCGAGCTCGTTGTTAAGGAAGTGCATGGTTCAGGTGGCTACGGCATGCTCGTTGGCCCCGCTGCAACCAAAGCGGAGCGCGATGCGTTTGCAATAAAGTTGAAGGCGCGCCCGCGTAATTACATTGCCCAGCCAACTTTAGCGCTTTCCACCACGCCGATCTTTACGGAAAGCGGTCTTGCGCCGCGGCATGTCGATCTCAGGCCATTCGTTCTGGTTTCAGACCGTATTCGTATTACGCCCGGTGGGTTGACGCGTGTGGCGCTCAAAGAAGGATCACTTGTGGTCAATTCCAGTCAGGGCGGTGGCACAAAGGATACTTGGGTGCTCGACGATTGAATTACAGAGCAGATTAGCATTGCGCTATAAGCCAGCGACAAGACTGGTGCGCAGAGAAGGGGAATATTTATGCTTCTTGGCCGTACGGCAAATGGTCTTTACTGGATGTTTCGCTACATTGAGCGTGCTGAAAATATGGCGCGGCTGGTGGATGCGGGATTGCGAATGGCGCTCACAAAGACATCGGATGCACCCGAAGAATGGTCGTCCGTCATTGTATCGGCAGGTGCCAGCCAGACATTTTCGCGAAAATATGATGCTTATAATGCCGCAAACGTGGCTGACTTTCTGCTGCGCGACATGGATAATCCATCCAGTGTCATGTCATGCATTGAAACGGCGCGTTCCAATGGGCGTATGGTGCGAACCGCATTGACGCGAGAAGCATGGGAAAGCGTCAATGAAGCCTGGATGGTACTCAAAAAATCACTGTGCAGACCGCTGAAGGAAGCAGATCTGCCGCCGCTTCTGGATCAGATCAAACGCGAGACAGCGCTTATTCGCGGTGCATTTCACGGCACGATGCTGCGTAATGAAATCTTTGATTTTGCAGGCCTTGGGACATTTATAGAGCGGGCGGACAATACAGCGCGTATTCTCGACGTAAAATATTATGTGCTACTGCCAGCCGTTTCCTATGTCGGCACAACGCTCGACAATTATCAGTGGGAATCTATTTTGCGTTCTGTATCGGCGCACAGGTCGTATCGCTGGGTCTATGATGGCGATTACCGCCCGGCGCATGTTGCAGATTATCTGATCTTGAATGGCCGTATGCCGCGCTCGCTTAATTATTGCTACCAGAGCATCAATGGGCATCTCAATTATCTGGCGAAGGATTATGGCGATAGCGCTGTTTGTCATCAGACAGGAGATGAAATATACGCCACGCTGCAAAATCAGGAAATTGGCGCAATTTTTGATATCGGATTGCATGAGTTTCTGACCGAATTTATCGCGCGGAATAACCGGCTCGGCAACGAGATCGCAGAAACCTATAATTTCTATTGAGGTGATCGCTTGTTGCTCAATATTCAGCACGTTTCCCATTATCGCTACGAAAACCCGGTGCCCTATGCGGTTCAGCGTCTGCGCTTGCGACCACCAACGCTTCCCGGACAGGTGGTCAAGCATTGGGAATTGAAAATCGAAGGCGGAGAGCCGGAAGTTTCCTATATTGATGGTTTTGGCAACAAGGTTGATCTGGTGCAGCACCATCGCAATATCAGTGAAATCATTATCACGGCCAGCGGCAGCGTCGAGGTGGAAGACCGTGTTGGTGTGCTGGGGCCGGTTTATGGTTATGCGCCGCTTTGGCTCTTTGAGCGGGAAACCCGCCTGACCAGCCCCGGCGAACGTATCCGTGCACTGGCAAACAGCCTGACAACTGTGCAGGATCCATTGGCATTGTTGCACGAGATGATGAATACCATTCATAACGAAGTGGCCTATATGCCGGGAACGACGAGCGTTTTTACAAATGCGGAAACGGCGCTGGCGGCGGGCAAGGGGGTTTGTCAGGATCACAGCCATATCTTTGTGTCTGCTGCTCGGCTTCTTGGCATTCCGGCGCGTTATGTTTCCGGCTATCTGCTCATGGAGGGGGTCGAAGATCAGACCGCAAGCCATGCATGGGCAGAGGCACATGTGGCCGGTCTTGGCTGGATCGGCTTTGATGCGGCGAACAATGTTTGTCCCAATGACCGCTATGTGCGGATAGCAACTGGCCTTGATTATCGCGATGCTGCGCCAATTTCAGGGGTTCGGCTTGGCGGAACCATTGAAAGTCTTGCAGTCAATATTAATGTAGGGCAGTGATTGGTTCAGTTTTGAATCTGCCTGCCGGAAATTATCTATGACCTATTGCGTTGGAATAAAGATTGACCGTGGCCTGGTGTTTATGTCCGATACGCGGACGAATGCTGGTCTTGATAATATTTCTAAATTCTCGAAAATGCGCGTTTGGACCAAGCCCGGTGATCGCGTGATCGTGCTTTTGTCGGCTGGCAATCTGGCGACAACGCAAGCGGTCGCAAGCCTTCTTGAAGAACGCATGAAAGCGCCGGAAGATCGCCACGTCTCCCTGTTCGATGCACCGTCGATGTTTCAGGTTGCACGCCTGATCGGTGACACTGTCAAGGAAGTCATTAAAAGTTCAGCAACGGGTGGACAGAATGCCGACGCTTTTGGCGCATCCTTTATTCTGGGTGGTCAGATCAAGGGCGGAGAACCGCGGCTGTTCTATATTTATCCAGAAGGCAATTTTATCGAAAGTTCGGACGATACGCCATTCTTTCAGATCGGTGAAAATAAATATGGCCGACCTATTCTGGTGCGTGCCTATCAGCAGGAAATGAGCTTTGAGGATACGGTGAAGCTGCTGCTGGTTTCGTTCGATTCAACGCTCAAAGCCAACCTGTCCGTCGGCTTGCCGCTGGATATGCAGATTTATGAAGCCAATAGTCTGGTCGCCGGTGAACACAGGCGCTTTGAAGCGACAGATCCCTATTATCAAACAGTGTCCGAAAGCTGGTCAGAGGCACTGAAATCAGCGTTAGAGCAGTTGCCACCCTTCAGCTTCGAGAAATAAAAAACGGCTGTAATTTTCCAGCCGTTCCTTATTGTTGGCTTTGTTTAGCCAAAGACTTTGAAGCGTTCGGCGTCGTCCATGAATGCTTTGTCGCCAAAGGCCTGTTCATTGGAGCCAAACGGCATTTGCGCACGCAACTTCCAGGATGAAGGAACGCCAAAAACCTTGGCAACTTCTGCATCGATCAATGGATTATAATGCTGGAGGCTTGCACCGATATTTTCATTTGCAAGTGCAGACCAGACCGAAAGCTGCGCCATGCCGCTCGCCTGTTCCGACCAGATAGGGAAGTTATCGGCATAAAGCGCAAAATTTTCCTGAAGGCCTTTAATAACGTCCTGATCTTCAAAGAACAAAACGGTTCCCGCACCAGCTGCGAAGCTGTTGATCTTGGCTTCGGTGTCACCAAATGAATCGGCAGGAACGATTTTACGGAGTTCTTCCTTGGCGATATTCCACAGCTTGTCGCTCTCTGCGCCAAAAAGAATAACAGCGCGCGAACTCTGTGAATTAAAGGATGAAGGGGAGTGCTTGATCGCTTCTTTGATTAGTTCAGCGGTTGCTTCCTTGGAAAGTGGGAGGACCTTGCCAAGTGCATATTGTGTGCGACGCTGTTTGAGGGCGCCGATATAGCTATTGCTCATCTTCATTATCCTATTTAGGCACTGATTCTGCTCTGCGAACTTAATGCAGCAAATATGAAAAACTGATGCAAGATATTGCGATTTCAGGAAAAGAAGCCAGCCCGCGATTCTGAAACACACTGTCAACGAAAAGCAGTCTCCCAAAAGTGGAAACCGGTTTTGGGGGTAAAGACATGCGTGCAAACAATGCATGATTTAACGTGAGATTTTTATGCGTTAGGTTTTCATCTTCTTCAATCGATCCGTTGTCAAAAGAGGTTTCTCTTTTGTTTTTGTGCGAATCTGACAAAATTTGTAGGAGTTTGAGACGTCGTTGGAAATGTTCAGCCAGACCGGCGGGTGCCTGAAAGACGGCAGGGCAGGGAGGTAATATTCGTTTGAAGTCATTTATTATAATCGGCGGTGGTGCAAGCGGCGTTCTCATGGCCGCGCAATTGCTTGCACGATCAGCGGAGACAACGGTTCGCATTTTCGAGCGTTCGGGCGACATCGGAGCAGGGGTCGCATATTCCACGCTTAACCCCAATCACCTCTTAAATGTCCGCGCCAGCAATATGAGCGCTTTTCCAGATGACTCGAACCATTTCTTAAACTGGCTTCAAACCAATGCGAAGGCTGCAAAGGCTGGCAATTGGCAGGCTCAATCCTTTGCGCCGCGCTGTCTGTATCGGCTCTACCTCAATGATTTGCTAAAGCCATATCTCGATAGCACGCCCCGCCGCCTTTTTATCGAGCATGCTGAGGTTGCAAGCGTCGCATTTGAAAGATTGCGCCCCAAATTAACGACTTCTGCCGGGCAAAACTTCATTGCAGATGCTGTTATTGTGGCAACAGGCAATGAAGCAGCAATTTCGACGCCCGGAAATCTTGTAGCGGAATATTGGTCGAGCAACGGCTATTTTGACATTTCCCCCGATAGTTCCGTGGCAATTTTAGGCACGGGCCTGTCCATGGTGGACAGTGTCATTTCGCTTCTTGATAGAGGGCATAAGGGTAACATTCATGCGATTTCACGGCGTGGTTTACTTCCGGCACGGCATGAACCATCCGAGGCACTGACAATTGAAGCGGATCAACTGCGGATTGCCGATGGATTGCCCGAACTTCTTCATTGTGTTCGCAAGCTGATCAAACAACAGGAGAAGGAAGGCAAAGGATGGCGCAGCGTGATTGATGGGCTGCGGCCTCATACAAAAGCCATCTGGAGTCGATTGCCACTCAGGCAGCGTCAGAGCTTTCTGCGTCACTTGCGGCCATGGTGGGATGTGCATCGCCATCGTATGGCACCGGCGATTGATGAACGCATCAAAGCAGCCGAGCGGTCAGGACAACTCACGATCACCGCCGCGCATTTAGCTTCTGTGAAGAGCAAGGGCGCGCATATCGCCATTCACTATCGCAAAAGGCACAGTAATCTCGTTGATGAACTTGACGTGCAAGCAATCGTTGATTGCCGTGGCGGGAGCCCCCGATTTTCCACGACGCGCAACCCGGCGCTGATCAGCCTATTGGAAGGTGGTTTTGCGAAGCCCGATGCTCTTGATCTTGGTCTGGATGTGGCAGCTGATCTACAGGTATTAAACGCCCACGGAGAGCCTTCAGGATCAATCTTCGCTGTCGGGCCGGTGACGAAGGGGATTTTTTGGGAGGTGACGGCAGTTCCAGATATTCGCGTTCAGACAGAAAAGCTCGCGAAAACTCTTTTGGATAATTAGGAGTGGCTTTTTTACCTGGGCGACAGAATTATTAGCCCCATTATCGGTTGCAGAAAATACGCGTCAATATGCCCAATAAAGAGTTCTTGTATGGATAACCGCGCCGAATAAGCCCCATTTATCGGTCTTTCGCAGAATAAAATGATTCAAAATATCGCGATAAGCCATTGAAAGCTATTGCCATAATAAGTGCTAGCCGGTCATAATAATGACATCGGAATATATGATTCCTATCTTAAACTCACCAGAGCGTTCCTGTTGCTTTTTGCATAAGCAGTGCCTGCTTTGGATCAACCTTGATTGCGGAATGGAGGCCAGTGGCGCATGACGATGGACGGCAGGATGCTCTTTTTGCTGGTCCTTCTTCCATTTCTTGGCAGCGCTATAACAGGTCTGTTTCGGGGGGTTGATCGCAGCGGCTCAGCATGGTTTACGGCTGCAATTGCGCTTGTCGCCTTCGTCATCACAGCGAGTCTTTATCCCATCGTATCGAATGGTGGCGTCGTTCGCGGCTCGATCGATTGGCTGCCGAATTACGGCCTCAACATAACCTTCCGTATGGATGGCTTTGCGTGGCTTTTCGCGATGCTGATCACCGGCATTGGTTTGCTCGTGGTGATCTATGCGCGTTATTATATGTCGCCGGAGGATCCGGTTCCGCGCTTTTTCTCTTTTCTGCTGTCGTTCATGGGGGCGATGCTCGGTGTTGTTCTGTCGGGCAATATTGTGCTGCTCGCCGTATTCTGGGAACTGACCAGCATTTTCTCCTTCCTGCTCATTGGCTACTGGTATCACAATGCCAGTGCGCGTGATGGCGCACGTATGGCCTTGACAGTGACGGGTATCGGCGGTTTTTGTCTGCTTGCAGGCGTTTTGCTGCTTGGTCATATCGTTGGTAGCTACGATCTTGATAAAGTTCTTGAGGCGGGGAATGTGGTTCGTTCCCATCCGCTTTATACGGTGACGCTTCTTCTCATTCTGATGGCAGCATTCACCAAATCAGCCCAGTTTCCGTTTCATTTCTGGCTGCCCAATGCAATGGCTGCCCCCACACCCGTGTCAGCCTATCTGCATTCCGCAACCATGGTCAAAGCGGGCGTGTTCCTGCTTGCGCGTCTTTGGCCGGTCTTTGCCGGCACCGAAGAATGGTTCTGGATTTTGGGCCTCGCGGGCCTCACAACGCTGCTCATCGGTAGCTTCTTTGCTGTGTTTCAGCAGGACCTTAAAGGCTTGCTGGCCTATTCAACCATCAGCAATCTTGGGCTTGTCACAGCACTGCTGAGCCTTGGCAGTCCGCTTGCGGCCGTTGCGGCCATTTTCCACATGGTCAATCACGCGATCTTCAAAGCATCGCTTTTTATGGCTGCTGGCATTATCGATCATGAAACCGGCACGCGGGACATGCGCAAGCTAAGCGGACTGGCGCGCGCTATGCCATATACCGCCACACTTGCGATGGTCGCAAGTGCATCCATGGCGGGCGTTCCGCTGCTTAATGGGTTTCTGTCCAAAGAGATGTTCTTTGCCGAAGCGGTTGAAACGCATATGGCATCGGCGCTTGATACGGTGACGCCTTATATTGCCACGCTTGCAGGCATATTCACGGTCGCCTATTCGGTTCGGTTTATTTACTCGACCTTCTTTGGCCCACCGCCACATGATCTGCCAAAAACGCCGCATGAGCCGCCGCACTGGATGCGCCGTCCGATTGAACTTCTGGTTCTGCTCTGCCTGGTCATTGGCATCATTCCAAATATCGCAATCGGCTCCTTTCTGCATGCGGCTGTGGTATCCGTGCTGGGTGATGCGACACCACAATATAGTCTTTCGGTCTGGCATGGTTTCAATTTGCCGCTGATGATGAGTATTGTTGCAATGATTGGCGGGATCATTCTGTTTTGGGCGCTCAAAAATTATCTTGCGACAAGCGAGGACGGACCGCCGTTCTTCCGCCACTTGCAGGGGCAGCGTATTTTTGAACGCGTGCTGGTGACTGTGTCGTGGAACTGGGCGCGTAAGGCCGAAAATCTATTCAGTACACGCAGACTTCAGCCACAGCTTCGCCTTGTTGTTGTCTTTGCGATCGTTGCCGCAGCGTGGCCGCTCTTCGAAGACGGAATTCACGTGGGGGTGATGGGCGTACAGCCTGTTGACCCGATTTTTGCTGGTCTTTGGATTTTGGGCGGTGCCTGTGCCATTGGCGCAGCCTATCAGGCTAAATATCATCGCCTTGCGGCGCTTATATTGCTCGGCGGTGCAGGCCTTATCACTTGTATTACATTCGTGTGGCTGTCTGCTCCTGATCTTGCCGTGACGCAGTTGCTGGTCGAAATTGTTACGACTGTGCTGCTTCTGCTTGGCTTGCGCTGGCTGCCCAAGCGCTGGGAAGATCCAGACCCGGTTCCTGTTAAATTCGGGCCGAGAATTCGTCGCTATCGCGACTTCGCGCTGGCGATTGGAGCAGGCATTGGTGTGTTCATTGTCTCTTATGCGATGATGACGCGTCCATCACCGAAAGGTATTGGAGATTACTTCCTGGAAAATGCCTATTCGGGCGGCGGCGGTAAGAATGTCGTAAACGTCACTCTGGTCGATTTCCGTGCATTTGATACGTTTGGTGAAATTGCGGTTCTCGGCATTGTTGGGTTGACGGTCTTTGCGCTGCTGCGACGTTTCCGTCCGGCACCGGACAGCACCGGTTCAACAGCCCAGCAGAAGATTCAAGATGCTTATGATGAGGCAATGGATGATCGTGAAAAAGGGGAAACCCTGACCGATTATCTGGCTGTGCCGTCTGTTGTCATGAAATGGCTGTTCCCAGTCATTATCGTTCTTGCGGTGCATCTGATCCTGCGGGGGCACGACCTGCCGGGTGGTGGGTTTGCAGCCGGTATTACGTTAGCAATTGCGTTCATTCTGCAATATCTGGCGGCTGGTACGCGCTGGGTCGAAGATCATTTGCGTATCCTTCCCGTTCGATGGATCGGTTTTGGTTTGCTGATTGCAGCGGCCACCGGAGCAGGCGCGTGGCTGTTTGGCTATCCGTTCCTGACAACATTCTTCCAGTATGCAGATATACCGCATATCGGAAAAATGCCTGTCGCAAGTGCGCTTCTGTTTGATATTGGCGTTTTCGCACTGGTCGTGGGTGCCACCGTTCTTATGTTGATTGCGCTGGCGCATCAGTCGATCCGTAAACACCGCGTCGAAAAACTTGCCGCTGCGAAGGAGGAGAACTGATGGAACTCGTTCTCGCTATAGCAATTGGCGTATTGATGTCATCTGGCGTGTGGCTGATCCTGCGTCCGCGCACGTTTCAGGTTGCCATTGGTCTGGCGCTTGTCTCTTATGCGGTCAATCTGTTTATCTTTTCGATGGGGCGCCTGCGCACCAATGCGCCGCCGGTGCTTGATACCGGTATCAATGTTCAGGCCGCGCAATATACTGACCCCGTGCCACAGGCACTCGTATTGACTGCTATCGTTATCGGCTTTGCAATGACTGCGCTTTTCCTTGTCGTGTTGCTCGCTTCACGCGGACTGACACGCACCGATCATGTCGACGGCAAGGAGAAGAGATGATGGATTGGAAATCGCATCTCATCGTAGCGCCCATTCTCCTGCCGCTTGTCACGGCCGCATTGCTGCTGTTGTTTGATGAACGCAAGCGCAAATTGAAGATGGTGATCAATACAGTCTCCATCATCGGCCTGATCTATATTGCTTTTACGCTTTTGGGAGTTGCAAGCGAAAAAGCGCCCGCGGCAGAGGTTTATCTGATTGGCAATTGGCCTGCGCCCTTTGGGATTGTGCTGGTTTTGGACAGACTTTCGGCGCTTATGCTGATGCTGACCAGCGTGCTGGCACTGGCTGCATTGAGCTTTGCATTGGCGCATTGGCACAAGGCGAGCCCGAATTTTCATACAATCTTCCAGCTTTTGTTGATGGGGCTGAATGGCGCGTTTTTGACGGGAGATCTGTTCAATCTTTTCGTCTTTTTTGAAGTCATGCTGGCTGCATCTTATGGTTTGGCGCTGCATGGCTCTGGCCCTGCACGTGTCAAGGCAGGCATGCATTATATCGCCGTCAATCTTGTCGCATCGTCACTGTTCCTGATCGGTGTCAGCCTGATTTACGGTGTAACAGGGACGCTTAATATGGCGGATCTGGCGCAAAAAATTTCACAGGTTGCAGCCGAAGATCGCATGTTGCTCGAAGCGGGTGCCGCTGTTCTCGCTGTCGCCTTTCTGGTGAAAGCTGGCATGTGGCCGCTTAATTTCTGGCTGGTGCCAACCTATACGGCAGCGGCGGCTCCGATTGCTGCGATCTTTGCCATCATGAGTAAAGTCGGCATTTACGTGCTGCTGCGCTTATCGCCATTGATGTTCGGTATCGGTGCCGGTGAATCCTATGGTTTTGGCAATGACTGGCTTTATTATGGTGGTATGGTCACGCTGGCTTTTGGGCTGATTGGCGTGGTGGCTTCACAGGCCATGGGGCGTCTGGCGAGCTATAGTATTCTGGTATCATCAGGCACTCTTCTTGCCGCAATCGGCAGCGGTAATACGGCGATGACGGGGGCCGCACTCTTCTACATGGTCAGTTCTACACTGACGATTGCAGCCTTCTTTTTGCTGATAGAGCTCGTAGAACGGGGGCAGGATGCGGCAGCAAATGTTCTTGCCGTCACGATTGAAGCCTATGGTGACGATGAGGAGGAAGAAGAGGAAGAGGAAGTCGGCGTTGTTCTACCAGCCACCCTTGCTATTCTGGGCACATGTTTTGCCATTGTTGCGATTTTGTTGATTGGTTTGCCGCCATTCTCCGGCTTTATCGCAAAATTCCTTATTCTTGCTGCCATATTCAATGGAGACGGCGCGGCCCCGACGCTCGCCATGCCTGTGAGCCCTGCAAGCTGGGCGCTGATTGCGCTTATTCTGCTTTCGGGCCTTTCGGCACTTATTGCCATGACGCGCACAGGAATACGGACATTCTGGGCCTCACTAGAAGGAAATGTGCCGCGTGTGCTGGTACGTGAAGTGGTGCCGATAGCCGGTCTTCTAGGCGTCTGTCTGGCGCTTACAATCGCAGCCGGTCCGGCGATGCAATATATGGATGCAACGGCGCGCTCGCTGCATAGTCCGAAGGACTACATCAATAGTGTTTTGAATGCGCCGCGTGTGGGTGGAGAAACGGTGGAGGTAAAATGAGAAAAATACTGCCTTACCCGCTTCTTTTCGTCTCTCTCATCCTGTTCTGGCTTTTATTGAATGGTTTCACGCGGGCGCAATTCTTATTGGGCATCGTGATATCATTGTTGGCCTGTTATGCGATGACTGCTTTGCAGCCGCAAAAAAACCATCTGCGCTCGCTCCCAACGATGATATGGTTGTTCTGCGTTGTCAGCATCGATATTATGATGTCGAATTTATCGGTTGTAAAATTGATCCTGTCGCCCAGAAAAGCGCACCATCCTGGCTTTGTGGTCATACCGTTGGAACTGGAAAACCGGTCTGCATTGGCCGTGCTTGCTTGTATTATTACCGCAGCACCCGGAACAGCATGGGTAGACTATAACGTTGCGCGAAAAGTGCTGACGATTCATGTGCTTGATCTTGACGATGCAAAAAGCTGGCGTGCCAAGATCAAGCAGCGCTACGAACAGCCGCTTATTCGTATATTTGGCGCGACCGATGTGGTGAAAGAGGAGCAGTCAGCATGAGTGCAGTTATTCTTTTCTGGTCACTGCTGGCAGCTCAGGTCATGCTGGTTGCTGCGATGGGTTGTGTTGTTTATCGTTTGCTTATAGGGCCACGCGCGCAAGACCGTGTGCTGGCAACAGATGCTCTATATCTCAATGCACTGCTACTTTTGCTTACATTTGGCATGCGCACCGGCAGCGTCATTTATTATGAAGCAGCCCTTATCATTTCGCTGCTCGGTTTTGTTGCAACAGTTGCACTTGCCAAATTCCTGATGCGCGGGGAGGTGATCGAATGATCGGAGCTGCTGATCTGCCCGTCTGGGCCGCTATCATTGTTTCGTTCTTTCTTGTTGGCGGTGCCTTTCTGACGCTTGTCGGCTGCATCGGATTGGTTCGTTTGAAGAGTTTTTATGAACGCATTCATACGCCAACGATTGGTTCGTCCTTCGGTGCCGGTGGAATCCTGATTGCTTCGGTCCTGTTTTTCTCCATCTTGCAATCCAAGCCGATTCTGCATGAAGTGTTGATTGCCGTCTTTGTGGTCATCACAACGCCGGTAACGCTCATGTTGCTGAGCCGCGCAGTGATTCATCGTGATCAAACGCGGGACAGTAAAGAGCTTCCTTCATCTTCCGACAAAAAATAGCTGTCGGAAGCGTTGGCTTGAAGCATTTGGAGGAGTGCTGAGGGCTGCGGCTAATTGTCTATATGCCCTCGCATCAAGGCATGCGGATTGAAGGTTCAGGCAATTTGAATTATCTGAATTTCAGTAATTTCTGAAAATTCAGAATTTACGGGAGAGAGAACTTGGAATTATCGCCAATTGTTCAGTCGTTTGTGCTCCACTTTGGAGAGATGGGTAGCCGCTGGGGTATCAACCGCACGGTTGGTCAGATTTATGCGTTGCTCTATCTTTCATCCGAGCCTCTTTGTGCTGACGATATTGTAGATGCGCTTGGCGTCTCACGATCCAATGTCTCAATGGGTATTCGCGAGTTACAGGGTTGGAACCTTGTGCTGCTCAAGCATATACCAGGTGATCGTCGCGACTTTTTCACAACGCCCGGTGATGTTTGGGTGATCTTACGCACTTTGGCGGAAGAACGTAAGAAACGCGAAATCGATCCAACGCTTTCGGTGTTGCGGGAAGTGCTGATGGAGCAACCGCAAGATGCAAATGACCGTTTTGCGCAAGAGCGCATGAAGGACATGTATGCGCTGATCGAGCGCCTCACCAATTGGTATGACGACGTTAAGAAGCTCGACACGGACCGATTAACCAGCCTTCTGGCGCTTGGTGCCAAGGTGACCCGTTTCCTTGAAACGACAGACAGAATTGTCGCTCTTGGACGCGGTAGAACAGCGGCCAAAAAGGAGCCTAAACGAGAGTGACAACCGTTGCCCCCAGAACGGAAGACGCAACACAGGAAGACGGTCAAGCAACAGGCGATAAACGCCGTTCACGCCGTCGTGCAGTTCCGTCTGCTCTGAAAAAGGGGGCAAGGCTTCAGGCTGTGGCAGCGCTTTTGTGGCTGCCACAGGCTGCACTTCTCGCCTTTGGCATCGGCCAACTCGCCAGTGTTGGTTTTGACACGACAATTTATTATCTGGCCGCAGGTTTGTTTGTTCTTGGCTCTCTTCGCAGCATGCTTGACGCGCGCGGTGCAGCGCAGGCTTATGATGCAGCACGTTCAGAGCTGAGCAACCTGCGCGAAAAGGCAGTTTTCGCGTTATCGCAACGCTCCCCTCTCGACACCTCTCGATCATCGTCCGGTGAGGCGGCAAGCATCTTGGCAGAGCAGGCCGAAATGGTCGTGCCCTATATGTCGCGCTTTGTACCTGTGCGCATTCGCGTGATGTTGGTGCCGCTGGCAATATTTTTTGCAGTTTTTTGGTTTTCATGGGCTGCTGCCCTTGTTCTGCTGATTGCAGCACCTTTGATCCCGATCTTCATGGCGTTGATCGGCTGGCGCGCAAAAGCTGCAAGCGAGAAGCAGCTTGTTGCACTGGGTGACATGAATGGCTTTTTGCTTGATCGTCTGCGCGGACTTGCAACGATCCGTAGTTTTCATGCGGTCGATATGACGGCCACCCGGCTGCGTGACAACGCCGAGACGCTGCGCAGAAAAACGATGATCGTTTTGCGTATTGCTTTTCTGTCATCAGCTGTTCTTGAACTTTTTGCGGCGATAGGCGTTGCCATGGTGGCCGTTTATATTGGCTTTCATCTGCTCGGCCAGCTGAATTTCGGCGCCTGGGGCTACAAGCTCACGCTTGCTGAAGGCTTGTTCGTTCTCCTGCTTTCACCGGCATTTTTTGAGCCGCTGCGTGATCTCTCTGCCGTTTGGCATGATCGCGCTTCAGGCGAAGCGGCAATTGATGCTTTGGAAGATATAGCAAAGTATGAAATGCCGGTTGTGGGCGGCATCAAGTCCACAGACAGTCCCGAGAACTTGATTGAAACCGAGCCTTCGTTGGTGTTGCGCGATATCGGATTTCACTACGCTACCGGTGCAGGCGTGTTTGAGCACTTCAATCTGGATATAGAGCCAGGCGAACATATAGCGCTTCTTGCACCAAGCGGTTATGGAAAATCAACATTGCTGGCGTTGATCGCGGGACTTGCATCTCCCCAACAAGGTGAAATTCGAATTGGCGGTGCTGTCCTTAACAATGAGACGGCTCAGGCCCTTCGCGCAAGAATGCGATGGGTGGGGCAGAGGCCGCATATTTTCGCTGGCAGTGCACGGCAAAACATTACGCTGGGCCGCGCCCTTGATGTAAAAAAGACAGCAACGATCATCGAACAAATGGCGTTGAGCCACGTCACGGGTGTTACCGGTTCCGGGGCGATCGGCGAAAATGGGGCAGGTCTTTCCGGTGGCGAAGCGCTGCGACTGGCGCTTGCGCGCATCGCCGTTGATCAACAGGCCGACATTATCCTTGCCGATGAGCCGACTGCGCATCTCGACCATGAAACGGCCGATCGCATAGCGGAGAGCCTTATCAGCCTCGCCAAGGGAAAAACACTTATCATAGCCACCCATGACGAGAAGCTTGCGAACCGTATGGATCGGATTGTTCGGCTTGATGAAGAGAATGCCAATACGCAACTCTTCCAGAGGAGGGCTGCGGAATGAACGGATTTCAAGCACTCCGCCCCATTTTCAATCTGTTTTTCAAGACCAAAGGCAAACTTCTTTACGCGGGTATCCTTAGTGCAACCATGACTGTTCTGGCAGGGATTGCACTGCTTGGACTTTCTGGATGGTTTATCACGGCGACTGCGATTGCTGGATTGAGCGCGTCAACCGCAATCATATTTGATGTGTTCATGCCTGCCGCCGGCATCCGGTTTTTTGCGATCCTTCGTACCGGAACGCGTTATCTGGAGCGGCTTGTCACGCATGAAGCCACATTGGCCATCCTTGCAGCGTTACGCGAAAAGCTGTTTAGAAGCTGGGCGCGTCCGGCAGCTGCCAGCGCTCTGCTTAAACGTCCAGCGCGGCTACTATTCCGGCTGACCGCCGACATCGATGCGCTGGATTCACTGTATTTGCGAGTTCTGGTGCCTGCAGGAGCAGCTCTTGCAACCGCACTTGTTGCGGGTCTCGCGCTTGGATTGATGCATCCGCTTTTCGGGTTGACCGTGGCTTTGACGCTGCTTTTTGTGGGGCTTGGCTTACCGCTTATTGCATCCCGCCGCTCTGAAAAGCCAATGCGGCAGCGTGCAAAAGGCACCGAAGCGTTGCGGGCGCGAACGATTGATCTGGTCGCCGGTCAAACTGAACTTATCATGGCTGGCCGTATGGATGCCCAGAATTCGAGCGTCATGCGGGCCGATGGCTACATTGCATCAAGTGACCGTACTCTCAATCGAATTGAGATTTTGACAGGAGCAGGTCTTGGCATTTTGCATGCTGGCCTTCTGGCGGGTGGGTTGATCGGGGTTGGGTTGCTTATGCAGGCGGACCTGATCAACGCGCCGGTTGCAGCCCTTGGCGTTCTCATTATCCTTGGCGCGATGGAACCGTTCGTTGCCCTGCGTCGCGGCGCGATGGAACTGGGCCGCACAATACTTGCTGCGCGTCGCGTCGGGCCTGCACTTGAAGCATCAGAGGCGCTGACAACGCTTCCATTGCCTGAGCCGGGAAATGCGGTTGTTCTCAATCACGTTACAGTCTGCCATGAAGATTCAACCGTAAATGCGCTCGAAGATATCGATCTCATTATCAAAGCCGGTGCACATGTCGCAATCATCGGCACAAGCGGTGCGGGTAAATCAACTCTCTTCAATGTTCTGGCCGGTGAAATCGCTGCAAAAAGCGGTGCGGTTGCAGTTATGCCTGTACGCCTTCTGACGCAGAGAACGGAACTTTTCAAAGACAGTCTGCGCAATAATCTCAAGCTTGCAAAACCCGATGCAACCGACGCGCAACTGCTTGCCGCATTGGAAGCTGCCGGACTTGCCGATTTTATGAAAGCCCAGGCCGATGGGCTCGATACGATTTTGGGCGAAGGGGGGCTTGGCGTTTCAGGCGGTCAGGCGAGACGCTTGGCGCTTGCTCGCTTGTTCCTGACCGATGCACCTTTATGGCTCCTTGATGAGCCGACCGAGGGGCTAGATGAGGCGACCGCCAAAGACGTGCTTTCTCGTCTCAATGAACAGGCCAAAGGACGCACATTGTTGATTGCAACACATATTCAGCGTGAAGCACGAATTTGTGATCAGGCGATTGTTTTGGATCAAGGCGCTCTTGTTCAAACGGTGTCCAAAGGAGAGGCGTCTTTTAAAGAAATACTCAAGTCATTGAGGTGAAGTTTGCGTAGGGGGCTGTGTTCGCATTTGAGAGCCGGGCGCAGCTATTAACATCAGGAGGGCCGGGGGTTCCGGCTTAAAGAGATGGAATTCGATATTGTCTCCCTGTCGCGATTGCAATTTGCAATCACGGCACTTTATCACTTCCTCTTCGTACCACTGACATTAGGGCTTTCCGTGCTGCTTGCCATCATGGAAACCGTCTATGTCATGACCGGAAGACTCATCTGGCGGCAGATGACCAAGTTCTGGGGTACGCTGTTTGGTATCAATTTTGTTATGGGCGTTGCGACCGGCATTGTGATGGAGTTTCAGTTCGGCATGAACTGGAGCTATTACAGCCATTATGTCGGCGATATTTTCGGAGCGCCGCTGGCGATTGAAGGTCTGATGGCCTTCTTCCTTGAGGCGACTTTTGTAGGCCTGTTCTTCTTCGGCTGGGATCGACTGTCAAAGGTTGGCCATCTTATGGCAACTTATGCTGTTGCGGCCGGTTCCAATTTTTCGGCACTGTGGATTTTGATTGCGAATGGCTGGATGCAAAATCCGGTCGGTTCAGCCTTCAACCCCGAAACCATGCGCATGGAAATCACTGATTTCTTTGCGGTCCTGATGAACCCGGTCGCGCAGGCGAAATTCGTGCATACGGTTTCGGCTGGTTATGTGACCGCATCAATCTTTGTGCTTGGTGTTTCGGCCTGGTATCTGCTCAAAGGTCGGTCTACTGAACTCGCAAAGCGTTCAATGACGGTCGCTGCTTCTTTTGGTTTAGCAGCCGCTCTCTCTGTGGTGGTTCTGGGTGACGAAAGCGGCTACCTGACAAATGAACACCAGAAAATGAAGATCGCAGCAATCGAAGCGATGTGGGAAACAGAGCCTGCACCTGCATCGTTTACTGCCTTCGGTTTCCCGGATCAGGAAACGCGCGAAACACACTATGCTGTGCATATTCCATGGGTTATGGGCCTGATTGGTACGCGCTCGCTCACGACGCCTATCGAGGGCATTGATCAGCTTGTTGAAAATGCGGAAGGCAATATTCGTAAAGGCCTTCTTGCTTACGATGCTTTGCAAAAGATCCGTGCTGCACAGGACACCAGTGCTGTGCCACAAGATGTCAAGGATACATTCGCTGACAACAGTCAATGGATGGGCTATGCGCTCCTTCTGAAGCGCTATGTGGATGATCCGCGTCAGGCAACTGATGCACAGATCACACAGGCTGCAAACGATACAGTACCAGGCGTGCTGCCGCTGTTCTGGGCGTTCCGCATCATGGTCGGTATCGGCTTCTTCCTGATCCTGCTGACCGGAACATTCTTTGTGCTGTCCGCGCGCCGTAAGCTGGATCATTATCCGTTCCTGCTTAAAGTTGCGGTCTTTGCGATCCCTCTGCCTTGGCTTGCAGCTGAGATGGGCTGGGTTGTTGCTGAGTTCGGTCGTCAGCCTTGGATTATTGAAGGTATTCTGCCGACCGCAGTTGCAGTCTCCAATCTTGGTGCTTCGACGGTTCTGATGACGATTGTTGGCTTTGTTGCAATCTACACGGTCCTGTTCATCATCGAAATGGGCCTGATGCTGCGGGCAATCAAAGCCGGACCGGAGCCTGACAGCAAACCAGAAGCATTGCTCGCTCCTGCAAGCATTGCACCAGTGGAGTAAGGATCATGGTACTCAGCGATTTGTTGGACTATCAAACATTACGCGTCATCTGGTGGGTGCTGCTCGGCGTTCTGCTGATCGGATTTGCCGCGATGGATGGTTTTGATCTTGGCGTTGGCACTTTGCTGCCATTTGTCGGAAAAACCGATATCGAGCGTCGTATCGTCATCAACACGATTGGGCCGGTCTGGGAAGGCAATCAGGTTTGGTTGATCCTTGGCGGCGGTGCCATCTTTGCAGCATGGCCACCACTTTATGCGGTGTCATTCTCCGGTTTTTATCTGGCGATGTTTGCCATATTGTTCGCTCTCATCCTGCGTCCGGTTGGCTTCAAATACCGCTCCAAGCGCGACAGCGTGGCATGGCGTACCGGCTGGGACTGGGCATTGTTCATCGGTGGATTCGTGCCATCGCTTATTTTCGGCGTTGCTGTGGGCAATGTGCTGCAAGGGGTTCCGTTCCGCTTCAACAGTGATCTCCAGATTTTCTATGATGGAACATTCTTCGGACTGCTCAATCCATTCGCACTTCTTTGCGGGCTGCTGTCGGTTTCGATGCTCACCATGCATGGTGCCTTATGGCTGGTGCTCAAAACGACGGGAGTTGTTCAGGCAAGGGCTCGCTCTTATGGCAGTATCGCAGCAATTATAACCACAGTGCTTTATGTGCTTGCGGGTGTTATCAGCTGGATGTGGGTTTCCGGCTATAAGATCACCAGTGTAATTGTCACTGATGGTCCTTCAAATCCGATGCGTAAGGTGGTCGAACTCGACCATTCTGCGTGGTTCGATAATTACATGAACTATCCGGTGCTTTTGATCGCTCCCGCACTGGGTATTCTCGGACCGCTGCTTGTGCTTCTGACTCTGCGGATGGGAAGAGAACTTGCTCCAATTCTGTTTGGCGCAGTCTCGATCTTTGGGATCATTTCATCTGTCGGCGTTTCAATGTTCCCGTTCATTCTGCCATCTTCGATCAATCCAACGTCGAGTCTGACAGTATGGGATGCATCATCGAGCCATATGACACTGTTCATCATGCTCGTGGTCACGCTGATCTTCCTTCCGATGATCCTTGCCTACACGTCATGGGTTTACAAAGTGCTGTGGGGCAAGGTCGAAAAACGCGATATCGAAGACGAAAGCAACCACGCTTATTAAATCATTGGCGGGCGCGTGCCGCCCGCACGAATTCAATCAGGAAAGGAGAGCAAGATGTGGTATTTTTCATGGCTTTTGGGCCTTCCACTCGCAGCCGCTTTCGCCGTTCTCAATGCCATGTGGTATGAGTTAATGGACGACAGGGCGCGCAAACGCCTCGCTGGAGACCCAACCGCCGCACTGGCGCGTGAAGGCACCAAGCATCATTAAAATTGAAAGCGGCCCCAAAACGGGCCGCTTTTTTGTACTGGACCGCGCGCTTTGCATAATTCAAGATAGCTTGCTCCTGTGGACAAAATGCCTCATGGAGCGGTTTGATAATTTCAAACGGATCCATTAAACCCGAAATCGTACCAACAGGTACTGACTCTTCGGTCAATTCGAAGTAATAATATTACGTACTGCCGGTTCATTCTTTTCATATAATTTGTATTCAAAAACAATCCTATAAGCTTATTTCGAATGATCGCTTATGTCGCCATAGCTGTCAGAATTGACGCATTGGATTTTTTCGTGGCGCTTTCCTGAAAGAATAATCTTGCTTTATTCTTAAACCCGATCCACCCTTACACACGTGAAATCGGAGGAGGAAACCGGCTTCACGTCGTATGGGAGGAAATGAAGCCGATCCGATCAGGACTGGCTTCAGGCTGTTACTAAGTCCAGCAGCTGGAACAAAACCGAAAGTCTCCCGTTCGACATTTTGTGCACGTTTGCGAGGAACACCTGCATGAGTGATGATGTCGTACTTTCTCTGCATGTCCCTGAACCTGAATGGAGGCCCGGCGATGCGCCGGATTTCTCGCACGTCAAAATTCCGCGTGCAGGAAGCGTCAGGCGCCCGGAGATAGACGAAAAGCCGGAAGCCATGCGTGATTTGGCTTTCAGCATTATCCGCGTGCTCAACCGGGAAGGCGAGGCGGTCGGCCCCTGGGCTGGCACGCTGAGCGATGATGAGCTGAAAGATGGCCTTCGGCACATGATGATCCTGCGTGCTTATGATGCCCGCATGATGATGGCGCAGCGGCAGGGAAAAACCTCGTTCTATATGCAGCATCTGGGTGAAGAGGCAGTCAGTTGCGCGTTTCGCAAGGCGTTGCGCAAGGGCGACATGAACTTCCCTACTTATCGGCAGGCTGGGCTTCTCATCGCTGACGACTATCCGCTCGTCACCATGATGAACCAGATTTTCTCCAATGAGCAGGACCCGCTTAAGGGCCGCCAGTTGCCTGTCATGTATTCTTCAAAAGAGCATGGCTTTTTTACTATTTCCGGCAATCTTGCCACGCAATATACGCAAGCTGTGGGTTGGGCGATGGCGTCCGCCATAAGCCATGACACAAAAATCGCCGCTGCATGGATTGGCGATGGCTCGACGGCTGAAAGCGATTTCCATGCGGCCCTTGTATTTGCGTCGACTTATAAAGCCCCGGTGGTGATGAATATCGTCAACAACCAATGGGCAATCTCAACATTTCAGGGCATTGCACGCGGTGGTTCGGGCACTTTTGCTGCACGCGGACATGGCTTTGGAATCCCGTCGCTTCGCGTCGATGGCAACGACTATCTTGCCGTTCATGCGGTTGCGAAATGGGCCACCGAGCGCGCACGCCGAAATCTTGGTCCGACCATCATTGAATATGTCACCTACCGTGCTGGCGGACATTCGACCTCTGACGATCCATCCGCTTATCGTCCAAAAGCCGAAAGCGATGCATGGCCGCTGGGTGATCCTGTCCTGCGGCTCAAAAACCACCTTATCCAGCGCGGCGTGTGGTCTGACGAACGGCACAAGCAGGCAGAAGCGGAAATTCTCGATCTCGTCGTCAGCGCACAGCGCGAAGCAGAGGCGATCGGCACCCTTCATGATGGTCGCAAGCCGTCTATGCGCGATATGTTTGAAGATGTTTATGCTGAAACACCGCCGCATCTTATTCGCCAGCGTCAGGAGGCAGGGTTTTGAGCATTTCCAGGAAAAGTGTGAAACGCCTACGCAGGGAAACCAGTTCACTGGACTGGTTTCTGATCCAGCTTCGATCCGTTTGGAAATGCGGAGGAAATAACGCATGACAAAGCTAACGATGATTGAGGCGATCCAGAACGCCCACGATATTGCCATGGAGCGCGACCAGAAAGTGGTCGTGTTTGGCGAAGACGTTGGCTATTTCGGCGGTGTTTTCCGCTGCACTGCCGGGTTGCAGAAGAAATACGGCAAAGAACGCTGCTTCGATGCGCCGATCAGCGAGCTTGGTATTGTCGGCACTGCGATTGGCATGGCGGCTTACGGCTTGCGCCCCTGCATTGAAGTGCAATTCGCAGACTATGTCTATCCTGCCTATGACCAGATCGTTTCGGAAGCCGCACGCCTTCGTTATCGTTCTGCCGGAGAATTTACCTGTCCCATCGTTATCCGCATGCCATCAGGTGGTGGCATTTATGGTGGGCAGACGCACAGCCAAAGTCCCGAAGCGCTTTTCACCCATGTGTCGGGTCTCAAAACCGTTATGCCGTCTACGCCAGCGGATGCCAAGGGCCTGTTGCTGGCCGCGATTGAAGACCCCGATCCGGTCATCATGTTTGAGCCAAAGCGCCTTTATAACGGACCTTTTGACGGCCACCACGACAAGCCCGTTACTTCATGGAAAAAGCATGCATTGGGTGAAGTGCCTGAGGGATATTATACGGTGCCGCTTGGCAAGGCCGCGATCCGTCGTGAAGGCAGCGGTGTGACAGTTTTGGCCTACGGCACGATGGTTCATGTGGCACTAGCTGCGGCAGAGGAAACTGGCGTCGATGCCGAAGTGATTGATCTGCGCACGCTGCTCCCGCTTGATACGGAAACAATTATGGCTTCCGTCAGGAAGACCGGACGTTGCGTGATTGTTCATGAAGCAACATTAACCTGCGGTTACGGCGCTGAACTTGCGGCACTCGTGCAGCGCGAATGCTTCTATCATCTCGAAGCACCGATCATCCGCGTGACCGGGTGGGATACGCCATATCCACACGCGCAGGAATGGGCCTATTTTCCGGGGCCAGATCGTGTCGGTCGTGCACTTGTTTCAATCATGGAGGCTTAAATGGCTCATTTTGCAATCAAGCTTCCTGATGTTGGCGAAGGCGTTGCCGAGGCTGAACTTGTCGAATGGCATGTAAAGGTTGGTGACATTGTCCGGGAGGATGATCTGCTCGCTGCTGTGATGACCGATAAGGCAACAGTTGAAATCCCTTCTTCGCGCAGCGGTAAAGTCATCGCGGTAAATGGTGAAATCGGCGAGAAAATTGCTGTTGGCTCCGAACTGGTTCGTCTCGAAATAGAAGGTGGGAGCGGCGAGGAGCAATTGGACGCACCTGAACCTGATCCGCAACCCGTCAGCGTGGAAACGCCTGTCCTGTTGCAGACGCCCGTTCCGCCTAAACCTGCTGCACAGAAAAAAGAAAACTTAAGCCGGGCCTTTGCCGGAGCAGGGCCAGTGCGCGCAGAAGGTGAAAAGCCGCTGGCAACACCATCGGTCAGGTTGCGCGCACGCGACGCAGGCGTTGATTTAAGACGTGTCAAAGGCAGTGGCCCCGCTGGCCGTATCAACCATGAAGATCTGGATGCCTTTTTTCAGACTGAAAGCGGTGCTGCACCTGCTGTCTCGGGTTATGTCGCAGACACCTCGATCAACGAGATCAAAGTCATCGGTCTGCGGCGCAAAATTGCCGAGCGCATGGCCGAAGCAAAACGCCACATTCCGCACATTACTATCGTTGAAGAAGTGGATGTGACACAGCTTGAAGACCTTCGCACGGGGCTTAACAACGAGAAAAAGGAAGGGCGTCCGCGCCTGACCCTGCTGCCATTCGTTATCCGTTCAATCGTCAAGGCAGTTAAAGAACAGCCGGGACTCAATGCACATTTCGATGATGAATCCGACATTATTCGCCAGTTTGGCGGTGTGCATGTGGGTATTGCCACACAGACGCCAAACGGTCTTATCGTGCCGGTGGTGCGTCATGCGGAAAGCCTGTCTGTATTTGCAGCCGCCTCGGAACTTGTCCGAGTGACGGAAGCAGCGCGCAACGGTACAGCCAAGCGCGAAGAACTGACAGGCTCGACCATAACCATCACATCATTGGGGCCACTTGGCGCCATCGCAACCACGCCAATTATTAATCGGCCGGAAGTGGCGATTGTCGGCATCAACAAGATTGCCGTGCGTCCGATGTGGGACGGCACACAATTTGTGCCGCGCAAAATGATGAACCTTTCCTGCAGCTTCGACCATCGCGTCATCGATGGCTGGGATGCGGCAGTCTTCGTGCAGAAGCTAAAAAGCCTGCTTGAAACGCCTGCGATGATTTTTGTAGAGGGCTGATCGGATGAGTGAGATTTCCTGCAAACTTTTGATCATCGGTGGCGGTCCCGGCGGTTATGTCTGCGGTATCCGTGCCGGGCAACTCGGCATCGATACTGTACTTGTCGAGAAAAAGCGGCTGGGTGGTACTTGTCTCAATGTCGGCTGCATACCATCAAAAGCAGTTATCCATGCGGCCGATGAGTTTCATCGTCTCACGACATTTGCGTCTAAAGGCGCGCTTGGCATCACAGCTGAAAGCCCGAAGATCGATTTTGCCAAGACGCTTGAATGGAAAGATGGCATCGTCGATCGCCTGAACAGCGGTGTTGCAGGGCTTCTGAAACGCTCCCATGTCCGGATGTTTCAGGGGCAGGCGCGTTTTATGGATGGCAAAACGGTGCTGGTCGATACCGATACGGGTCGCCAGACTATTCATGCCGAAAACATCGTGATCGCAATCGGATCGGTGCCGGTTGAAATTCAGTCTCTGCCTTTTGGCGGCAATGTTATTTCTTCAACGGAAGCGCTTTCACTTGATCCAATACCGGAAAAGCTTGCCATTGTTGGCGGTGGTTATATCGGGCTTGAAATCGGCACAGCCTTTGCAAAGCTTGGTGCGAATGTCACCATCGTTGAAGCCGCTGATCGTGTCCTGCCGCAATATGATGCAGAGTTGACGCGTCCGATCATGGCACGACTGAAAACACTCGGTGTAGACGTGTTGACGAACACCTCCGCCAAAGGTCTATCCGCCGATGGTAAAGCACTTGATGTGTTGCTGACTGATGGCAGAAAACAAACCATTCCGGCTGACAAGATTTTGGTTACGGTTGGTCGTAAACCGCAAACCGATGGCTGGGGATTAAGCGAAATCCGGCTTGATATGGACGGCCGCTTTATCCGCATTGATGATAAATGCCGAACATCTATGCGCGGTATTTATGCCATAGGCGATGTAACGGGCGAGCCCATGCTTGCACATCGGGCGATTGCGCAGGGTGAAATGGTTGCTGAAATTATCGCGGGCGGCAAACAGGCGTGGGATAAGCGCTGCATCCCGGCAGTCTGCTTTACTGATCCTGAGATCGTAACAGTCGGCCTATCTCCTGATGAAGCGCGCAAGGCAGGGCATAATATCCAGACCGGAATTTTCCCGTTTCAGGCCAATGGACGCGCAATGACTATCGAGCGCGAGGATGGCTTTATCCGGGTTGTCGCCCGCGCTGATAACCACCTGATACTTGGCATTCAGGCTGTTGGCGTAGGGATTTCCGAGCTGTCATCGGCCTTCGCGCTTGCCGTTGAAACAGGCGCACGCCTTGAAGATATAGCAGGGACGATCCATGCGCATCCGACCCTTGGAGAAGGCTTTGCCGAGGCCAGCATGAAAGCACTCGGCCACGCCCTCCATGCTTAGTTCTTTGGTTTGCGCTCGTGCCGCCAGACGAAAATGGCGGCACCGGCAATCATGGCGGCCAGCGCAAACCACGTGATTGCATAAGACAGATGGTTGTTACGGAAGGTAACAACCGTCAGCCCACCAATCGGCACATTGCCGGGATTGGATTTAGCGTCAGCATCAATGAAATATGGCGCGACTGTCCCCAAGCCCTCCTTTTCGGCAAAAGCTTTGACATCGCGCGAATTCCACTCGTTGCGGGCAGGGTCGTTGGGACGCAGGAAGAAGCCATCCGGCTCCGGCATACGCAGAAGCCCGGTCACGGTTGTTTCGCCAGCGATTTGCGTCTCAACGCGTGAAGACGGATCACGCTTGGCATCCGGAATGAAACCACGATTGATGAAGGTCAGAGTACCATCATCTGAGCGCAAAGGTGTCAGCACCCAAAATCCTGAACCGCGTTCGGTCAGCGCACGAACCAGCACTTCCTTGTCATTGAGATAAGAGCCGGTGAGTGTGACATGCCGATATTCGTCATCGGCCTGATTAACATTGGCCCAGTCGTCCTTACCTGGAGCAGCAACCGGTTCCGCATGAACGCGCGCATCAACGCGGGCAATCAGGTCGAGCTTCCATTGCAAGCGCTCCACTTGCCAGATGCCGAGGCTGAGAAACAGCGCAAAAAACAGCCCCCCCATCACAGCCATGAAGCCAAGTAATAAACGAGATTTCTTCTTTTGCGGTGTAGAGTTAGCTTCGGTGGGCGTTGTCATGTTACATCCTGATGGTGGGGAGCAGCGTTTGAAATACTCCAGATGCGTGCCGCAATAAAGGGTAAGAAGGGCAAAAGAATGTGATTGAACTATAAATAAATAGCGCCGGTGTCCCTCTGACCGGACACGGCGCTCTTATCTTCTGGATATAGTAATAATTTAAGCGCTTTTATGGGCTTTGCGTCTGCGATGCGAGTAACCGCCCTTCGATAACCTCAAAATATTGCATACTTGTGTCTTGTCTTCGGAAGGCTTTGACATCTGTGTTTGCGCATTTTGTAACATCTGCTGTGTCACTGGCCTGTCTTTTGCAGCGGGGCCAATAATAATGCTTCTCATCGATCATTCTCCCTGTTTTTGGGCGGGCCAACCACTTTCGGAGCTACCCCAACCGTTGATCAAGAATGTGCGAATGAACGAAGTATTAACCTTATTGGCGAGCTTGACAAGCACCAAATACAACCATGCGTAAGCCGTTGACTATCATATAAAAAGCCGGATCGCTCGCGCGACCTGGCTTTTAAGATTTGAACTTTTGCTATCAGTCGCGGTTGCCGGTCAGGATTTCACGCTTGCCGGTCAGGATTTCACGCTTGCCGACATGGTTAGCCGCGCCGACAAGGCCTTCCTGTTCCATGCGCTCGACAAGTGAGGCCGCGCGGTTGTAACCAATGCCGAGGCGACGCTGAATATACGAAGTCGAGCACTTCTTGTCGCGCATGACGACTTTCACAGCCTGCTCATAAACATCATCGCCGTCTTCCGAGCCCATGGCCGAAGCGTCGAAGACTGCTGTGTCCTGTACGGCATCTTCGTCTTCTTCATCTTCCGTCACAGTCGCCAGATAATCCGGGCGTCCCTGTTCTTTGAGATGATTAACGACCTTTTCGACTTCTTCATCCGACACGAATGGGCCATGGACGCGGACGATACGGCCACCACCAGCCATATGCAGCATGTCGCCCTGACCAAGAAGCTGTTCGGCCCCCATTTCGCCGAGAATGGTGCGGCTGTCGATCTTCGAGGTAACCTGGAACGAGATACGGGTCGGGAAGTTGGCCTTGATCGTACCCGTGATAACGTCGACCGATGGACGCTGCGTTGCCATGATAAGGTGGATACCAGCGGCACGCGCCATCTGTGCAAGACGCTGCACAGCGCCTTCGATGTCTTTGCCGGCAACCATCATCAGGTCGGCCATTTCATCGATAATCACGACGATATATGGCATTGGCGTCAGGTCGAGTTCTTCCTGAACGTAAGTAGGCTCGCCGGTTTCCTTGTCAAAGCCGGACTGCACCGTGCACATCACGGTTTCGCCCTTGCCCTTAGCAGACGCTGCACGCTGATTGAAGCCTTCGATGTTGCGAACCCCCAGACGTGCCATCTTGCGATAGCGGTCTTCCATTTCGCGCACGGCCCACTTCAAGGCGACAACCGCCTTCTTCGGATCGGTTACAACCGGCGTCAGCAAGTGCGGAATGCCATCATAGATGGAGAGTTCCAGCATCTTCGGATCAACCATGATCAGGCGGCATTCTTCCGGCTTGAAGCGGTAGAGCAGCGACAGGATCATCGTATTGATAGCAACAGACTTACCCGAACCGGTGGTGCCGGCAACGAGCAGATGAGGCATCTTTGCAAGTTCCGCGATGATCGGCTCACCACCAATGCCTTTGCCAAGGCAAAGCGGCAAGCGATAGTTCGAGGATTCGAACGTGCGCGAGTCGATCATTTCACGCAGATAGACGGTTTCGCGGTTGGCATTTGGCAATTCGATGCCAATGACATTGCGACCCGGAACCACGGCAACGCGCGCAGAGAGTGCCGACATGGAGCGGGCAATATCATCAGCAAGGCCAATCACACGTGACGACTTAACGCCGGGAGCCGGTTCAAATTCATAAAGGGTGACGACAGGGCCGGGGCGAACATGGATGATTTCACCGCGTACGCCGAAGTCTTCCAGCACGCTTTCGAGAAGGCCAGCGCTGCGCTCAAGCATTTCCTGCGTGATGACATTGCCATCCAGCGAAGGTGGCTCCTGTAACAGATCACGCGGCGGAAATTCATAGTCGCCATGCATGATAACAGTTTCCGTGCGGGGGAGGGGCTGCGGCTGATAAAGAGCGACCGGAGGGGGCGCCTTCACAGGGGTTTCGAGCTTGGGCGCTTCTGCAACAGGCGCAGGTGCTGCAACGTCTTCAACGACATGCTCCGTTGCTTCAGCAACGATAGGAACGGTTTCGACTTCAACTGCTTCGCCAGCGATATCAACGGCGGCTTCAACAGTTGCCTGAGGTGCAGCTTCTTCTACAACCACGGGCGCCTCAACTTTCACTTCTGAAACGGGGGCGGCAACGGGCTGTGACGCTGGAGCGACCTGAACCGGCTGAACAGCTTCGGCAACAGGAGCAGGCTGTTCTACGACAGCAGCAGGCGCTTCCTGTGGTTTTGCCTTGTTCCATTCAACAGTGCGAAACTGTGCGATGATCGATTCTACAGTCGGTGCTACACGTTTTGGCGCTGCGACTTCTGTAATGACTGAAACAGGCTGAACAGGTGCAGAGTCAAAGTCAAAGCTTTCCCAAAAGGCAAAATCTGACAGATTTGCAAATGCCAAGATCGCTGCCGTCACATCGCCAGCAGGTTCGGTTGCGATTTCGGGGGCGTTATCAACAGGTGCGGATGCCACAGGCTGTGCAATAATTTCTGCGGGGGCAGTCGCCAGCATAGGTGGTACGGGTGCTACGGGCGTGCGAACCATATTTTGCGAAACAGACTGCTGAAGGGCTGCAACAGCCATGGGCTGAGCTTCAGCAACTTTCGCAATCTCTACAGGTGCTGGAGCAGCTTCGACGACCGCAGCTTTAGCGCGACCATGAATGTCTGGGAGATCTTCGCCGCGACGTCGAACCAGATCAATCTCAGGTGTGCGTGTAAAGCGTACATTTTCACCAAGTGAAAAATACGATTTCCAAGTGCTGTCGGAGTTTGGCGAATGCGCTCCCAACGGGTCGCGCTGCGGCTTCTGCTCAGGAGCGGACTCTGCACGATTGCCTTCAGTCTGGGGAAAATTTTCTCTTAAATTACGCATGATACCTGAACCATAGATATGTCGCCCGAATGAGCCTTAGTAATAAAAAATGAAGGTTAACAACCCCCTTCATAATTTGCTCAAAATCGACAATTTTCTCAGGCTGAATTGAAGGTGCCAGTGTTTTAAAGTTATGGTTTTATCCGTATAAAACCCTTATTTATCAGTGATATATGGATTAAGTTTAAACTTAAATGTTATAAATTGCAGCTATTCCTGTCATATTTACCAGTTGCTAACATACGCGCCCGGGCCATGCCGGGCATTTTTCATCAAGACTCAGTGAACCTTAGCCAGTCGGCCAGCGATGGGCGGCTTTTACCGCCTCGGCCAATAAATGCTTCCGCAGCACACATGGAGTTCAGAACTGATTCCTGTGCGGCTTCTGCTGCTGCGCGAAACAGCACATCAATCCGGTTTTCGTTAAGGGCGCTGAACGCAATGAGGTCATTTGGCTCATCGTGGTCGAATGTAACAGCCGTTGAGAAGCCAAGTGCAATATCGCCACTGCCGTTGCCCCAGAATGCACCAAGCCGCGCGAGGCCTGCACCACAACGTTTCACAACGCGTTGGAGCTGACGATGCTCTAATGGAACATTGGTTGCCAATATCAGGATAACCGACCCTTTTTCGGGTTGCGGTTTGGTTTTGGGCGAGGGCATCCGACCGTCAGGCAGTATCAGGTCGCCGGCACGGCCAAAATTGGTTAATGCCAGAATGCCAAGATGGAATTCAGTGTCATCAAGTCTAATCCGTCGCGAGGCGCTGCCGATACCGCCTTTAAAGCCAAAGCAGGTCATACCGGTACCCGCGCCAACATTGCCTTGTTCAGCATCTGCCCCCGCGCTCTCAAGCGCCAATAAAGCGTGATGCTCGGTAATTGCCATCGCTTGAATATCGCTTAAAGGCCCATCATTACACTCAAGCACAACAGGATTCACCGTTGCCGTGGTCCGGCCAATATCTGGATTGTTCGCGATAGCGTGTCGGATCAACATATTGGCACAAGTGCCGACACCGAACGTATTGGTCAGAAGAATTGGCGTTTCGAGATTGCCTAGCTCGCCGACCTGCATCAATCCGATGCTTTTGCCAAAGCCATTGATGACATCGCACGCGGCCAGCACCTTGCGCCGATAAAGGTTACCATCATGCGGCACAATAGCGGTGACGCCCGTATGAATATCACCTTCACATAAAGTGTGATGCCCCACCAGCACGCCCGGCACATCAGTAATCGCATTTTTTGCACCGGTTGGCATGTTTCCGCAAATGATACCAAAGTCACGTGCTGTCTGCTTCATTTTGATATCCCACCTTGTTTTGAATCGGTCATAGACACTTTGAAAGACTTGCGAAACACCTATTGAGCACTTTCCAGCAGTGGCATCAAAACCACACTAAAACATACTTATGCTCAATTTAAGCAAAAGTACTGTGCTATTCGTGAATTCATCATTGACTTGCGTTGTTCTGAGGCGCAGCAAAAGCAGCGTTATGAAATTTCGGCCGGACAAGGGGATCTAAGCGGCATGAAAATTACTATCGAACAAACGCTCGATCAGGCTGGAACCGGCCCTTTTCAGCGTAATCTCTTGGGCGTTTTTGGTTTGGTCTGGGCAGCCGATGCCATGCAGGTGCTTGCCGTTGGCTTTACGGCGGCATCAATTGCCATGACGTTCGGGCTCACCGTTCCGCAAGCATTACAGACGGGCACACTCTTCTTCTTAGGTATGCTGATTGGTGCCGCAGTTTTTGGCAGACTGGCCGACAAATACGGTCGCCGTCGTGTGTTGCTCATAACGGTTGGCTGCGATGCCGTCTTTGGTCTGTTGTCGGCTTTCTCTCCGAATTTTGCCATTCTGCTTGGCCTTCGCTTTCTCACAGGCGTTGCGGTTGGTGGCACATTGCCCGTCGATTACGCGATGATGGCAGAATTTCTGCCCTCTAAAAATCGTGGACGCTGGCTGGTTATGCTTGAAGGCTTTTGGGCTGTTGGCACGGTCATCATTGCTCTGGCTGCATGGGCTGCGAGCCTTGCTGGTGTCGCCGATGCGTGGCGTTACATTTTTGTGGTTACGGCTGCTCCTGCTCTCATTGGTATCTGGCTGCGTTTTTGGGTGCCAGAATCGCCAATGCATCTGCTCAAGATGGGCCAAGCCAAAGAAGCGAAAACCGTGATGAATCGCGTACTGCGCAAGAACGGCAAACCGGAACTGTCCCCGAAAGTGGTGCTTGATGCGCCACTTTTGGTCACGGATGAAAAGCTTCTTTCTCCAAATCTGCGCCAGCGCACTCTCTCAACCTTGGCGATATGGTTTCTGGTTTCTGTATCCTATTATGGCGTCTTCGCATGGATACCGGCCAAACTGGCTGGCGACGGTTTTGGTTTCGTGCGCGGTTACGGCTTTCTGGTTATCATCGCTCTCGCGCAGTTGCCGGGTTATGCGCTCGCAGCTTATGGCGTGGAAGCTTGGGGGCGGCGCAAGACACTCATCACCTTCCTGTTCATCAGCGCTGCGGCCTGTGTGCTCTTCACAGTTGCAGGCAATTCGGTTCTGATCGGCGCGTCACTTCTGATCATGAGCTTTGCACTTCTCGGCACTTGGGGCGCGCTCTACGCGTTTACTCCAGAGCTTTATCCCACGGCCTTGCGCGCAAGCGGTATGGGAGCGGCGGGTGCCATGGCGCGTCTTGGTGGCTTGCTCGCACCTTCGGCTCTTGCTCTGGTCATCAGCCAAAGCTTTAACATTGCTGTCGCAATGTTCGCAGGCCTGCTGGCTCTAGCCGGTATCATTGCTTTCTTTATCAATGTGGAAACACGAGACAAGGCGCTTAACTGATAAGAAAGGCACCCGGATTTCAGCCATGAAATCCGGGCATCTTTTTTATAAATTACTTTATTAAATAATTTCGACTTGCCGTTGTTTTTTATAAGTTTTGTAGAGTTTATTTTGTGCATTAAGTCTTTGCTTGGCCCTAGGGAGTTGAAAACTCCCAGCATCTAATTGGAGCTATTTAGCTTTTCTGAATGTAAGATTGAAGCGGTTTCGACCCAGTTGCGGATGCTCGCCATCCTTCAATGGCAGGATACCATGATAGAAGAGCCTTGATGGTCCGCCCCAAACGACCACATCGCCATGGTGCAGCACGAGTTTGCGCACCGGATCACTGCGCTGCAATCCGCCGAATTGAAACGTCGCGGGCAATCCGAGTGATACAGAAACAATCGGATTGGTGAAATCCTTCTCGTCCTTATCCTGATGCAAAGACATTTTTGCACCGGGTTCATAACGATTGATGAGACAGGCATCGGGTGAAAAATCAAAATAACCGGCTTCTGCTGACGCGCGTTCTGCTAGATCACGAAATGCCTCCGGCATAGAAGGCCACGGCTTTTCTGTTTCAGGATCAGTGGCGCTGTAACGATATCCCTTGCGGTCTGTCACCCAGCCAAAAGCACCACAATTTGTCATAGCGACCGACATGCGAAAACCGCCGGGCGTTGTCATATTCCGAAAAGACGCATCATTCTCAACATCTTGCATGGCGTTGAGAATCTTGGCTTCGTTTGCGCGCGCAAATCCCCGCAAAAGAACGGCACCGTCGGCAAGCTTTTCTCGAGCTTCGAGCTGGGAAAACAGATCAATCATAAGGCCATTCTAACACAAAGCCGCACAAGAATGTCCCGAAAACTGCTTTCATATTATAGCCTCTCTTGACAGAGCTGAAGACTCGCAACATATAAAGTTACATGAAAAAAGATAGCAAACTTTCGGGCGTCCTCCACGTTCTCCTTCACATGGCTGAGTATAATAAGCCCGTGACCTCCGAAGTCCTCGCAAAAGCGATGGGCACCAATCCCGTTGTCGTTCGTCGGGTCATGAGCGGTCTGCGAGAGCAGGGTTACGTGCGCTCCGAAAAAGGTCATGGTGGTGGATGGGAGATCGCTTGCGATCTTAGCAAAGTCACGCTGCATGACGTTTACAACGCCATCGGCAAACCATCGCTGCTTGCGATAAGCAATCGCACGGAAATGCCGGGTTGCCTCGTCGAGCAGGCCGTCAACGCTTCGCTCAACAAGGCGTTCAACGATGCAGAAGAGCTTTTATTGAAACGTTTTGGCGAAGTGACACTCGCCATGTTGAGCGCAGATTTTCATCAGCGCGCGATTGAACGCGGCGCAACTTTCGACTTGGAGACAGCCCATGACGCATCATGATGTGATTATTATCGGTGGCAGCTTTGCCGGACTTTCGGCGGCAACCTATGTGGCGCGCGGCAGACGCTCGGTTCACGTGATCGATGCAGGCAAACCACGCAACCGCTTTGCCGAACATTCACATGGTTTCTTCGCTCAGGATGGAAGCAGCCCGGCAGCGATGCTCGAAACGGTAAAAGAGCAGGTTAAAGCCTATCCGGCTGTAAGAGTAACGGAGGGTAAAGCTGTAAACGGAACCGGGCAGATTGATGACTTCTCGATTGAATTGGATACAGGCGAAGTCGTCAGTGGGCGCAGACTGATCTTCGCCTTCGGCATTTCTGACGTTTTGCCAGATTTAACGGGGTTGGCTGAACGTTGGGGCAAATCGGTTATTCATTGCCCCTATTGCCATGGCTACGAGTTCAGCGGCAAAAAACTCGGCGTGTTGAACCTATCGTCAATGTCGTCTCATCAAGCCATGCTTATCTCCGAATGGGGACCGACCACATTCTATCTGAATGGCGGTGAAGAGCCTGATGCTGCAACTTTGGCAGAACTAGAAAAGCGCGGCGTCACTATTGAAGCAAAACCAGTCGCAGGCATAAGAGGTGAGGGAACATCCATCTCCGAGATCGAACTTGCTGACGGTCGCCTGTTGCAAGCTGACGCATTATTCATTGGACCATCCAATCGCCTAAACAGCCCGCTCGCTGAGCAATTCGGCTGCACATTGGAAGATATGCCGCTTGGAAAAGCCATCAAAACTGATGAGATGAAAGCGACAAGCATTCAGGGTATCTATGCCGCTGGCGACATATCAAGGGGCGCACATAGTGTTGCATGGTCCGTTGCGGATGGTGTTTCGGCTGGCGTTTCCGCCCATCGGTCTTTGGTATTTTAGATTTATATCACTTTATAAGAAAACGGGGCTAAAGCCCCGTTTTTATTTAATTTAGTTGTTTGTACCAAACCGCTCTTCGCTCAGCGCTGCGGCCATGAGAGCCTTCGTATAATCCTCATGCGGATTATCGAAAACCTGTTCTGTATCGCCCTGTTCGACAATCTTTCCGTTCTTCATCACGATTACATAATCCGACACTGCGCGGACCACTGCCATGTCATGGCTGATGAAGAGATAGGAAAGGCCGTGTTCCTTCTGCAGATCACGCAAGAGCGTCACAATCTGCTTTTGGACAGAACGATCCAGTGCACTTGTCGGCTCATCAAGCACGATCACCTTTGGCTTCAGGATCATTGTGCGTGCAATGGCGATACGCTGGCGCTGGCCGCCAGAGAACTCGTGCGGGTAGCGATTGCGCATGATAGGGTCCATGCCAACTTCACGAAGCGCTTCCTGTGCGAGGCGGTCGCGTTCTTTGGCGGAAAGGTTTGGCTCGTGGATCAGAAGTCCTTCGGTGATGATCCGACCCACAGTCATGCGAGGACTTAACGAACCGAACGGATCCTGAAACACCAGTTGCAACTCGCGCCGCTTTGGCCGCATGGCTTGCGGGTCGGTCGGCAGCTCCTTGCCAAGATAGGCAATCCGCCCCTCGGAGCCGAGAAGGCGCAGGATCGCGCGTCCAAGCGTGGATTTACCAGAACCGGATTCACCCACGATGCCGATGGTTTGCCCTTCCTTCAATGTCAGCGAAACATCGTTCACTGCGGTCATATAGGTGGGTGCCCCAATCCATGGCTTATTGATAAGGAAGTTTACCTTCACATTGTCGGCACGGATCAAGACGGGTGCTTCAGCAGGGGGCGGCTGTTTTTCGCCTTCCGGCTCTGCATCAAGAAGCATCTTGGTGTAAGGATGCTCCGGCGCTGCGAAAAGCTGCTCGGTCGGGTTGGTTTCCACCACTTCGCCAGACCGCATCACATAAACACGGTCGGCAAAGCGGCGAACGATGCCCAGATCATGCGTGATAAACACCACGGCCATACCGAGACGCTTCTGCAAGTCGGCCAGCAGATCAAGAATCTGCGCTTGAATGGTAACATCCAATGCCGTTGTCGGCTCATCTGCAATGAGGATATCCGGCTCATTGGCAAGCGCCATGGCGATCATAACACGCTGGCGCTGGCCACCAGAAAGCTCATAGGGATAGCTGTCGATACGGCGTTCCGGTTCGGGAATACCGACCAGTTTCAACAGTTCAAGGATGCGTGGGCGTGCCTGCTTTTTGCTCATACCGCCGTGATAACGCAGTGGCTCTGCCAGCTGATCGCCGATCCGATACAGTGGATCGAGCGAGGTCATCGGCTCCTGAAAGATCATGGTAATCTTCGCACCACGAATTTTGTTAAGCGCGCGATGGGACATTCCGATCAGGTCCTGACCGCGATAAAGCGCCTGTCCGCTCGCTCTGCCGTTCTGAGCCAGAAGCCCCATCATCGCCATGGTGGTCTGGCTCTTGCCGGAACCGGATTCACCGACGATTGCGATTGTTTCGCCAGCTTTAACATCAAGATTGATGCCGCGCACGGCATCGACCGGGCCATCATGTGTATCGAAGGTTACACGCAGATCGCGAACGCTCAGAATAGTTTCTTTTGTCATCTCAGCGATCCTTCGGGTCAAGGCTGTCGCGCAGGCCGTCGCCAAGGAAGTTCAGCGCAAACAGTATGATGGTGAGGGTTAGGGCAGGCCAGATAAGAAGCCAGCTTGCGCCGCGCATGTTCTGAGCACCTTCCGAGATAAGAAGCCCGAGCGAGGTGAGGGGATCTTGCACACCCAATCCAAGGAATGAGAGTAGGCTTTCAAGCAGAATAGCCTTTGGAACAAGCAATGTAACAAAGACGATCACCGGACCGAGCGCATTGGGAATGATGTGACGCGTAATGATGCCGCGCCGTGTTGCGCCCAAAGCTTCGGCTGCCTGCACAAACTCCTGCCGCTTGAGACTAAGCGTTTGCCCACGCACGATACGCGCCATATCCAGCCACTCTGTCGCGCCAATAGCGATAAAGATGATGAAGATCGATCGCCCAAAGAAGACAAGCAGCAATATCACGAAGAAAATGAATGGAAGCGAATAGAGAATGTCGACAAGCCGCATCATGACATTATCGATACGACCACCGAGATACCCCGAAATCGCACCATAACCGACGCCAAGCACCAGCGCCATTGCCGAAGCGAGCAGGCCAATGGCAAGCGAAATACGCACACCAATAAAAATGCGCGTCATCAAATCGCGGCCAAGATTATCCGTCCCGAGCACAAAATAATTGCGCGCCACATTGAGCGTCAGCTTGCCCGAAAGACCATCGCTTGCAAGTTCAATCTTCGGATTGCTGAACAGATCAGAGCGTTGGAAATAACGCAGTACACGCTCATCAGTTGGGCGCTGCGCTGTGAAATCGACAACGACACTGTTGCCAGTCAGTTCCGGTTCACCGGTAGGCTGAAGCCTTGCACGCGCAAGTTCACGCTCCAGTCCGGGCATAATTGTATCCGCGCGCGGATAGGCTTCAAGACTTGGAGCCACACGCACAAATTGCGGGTAAATTTTATCATAGGGATGTGGGCTGACCATCGGTCCGAAGATGCCAACAAGTGCAAGAACGATCAGCACGACGGCGCTCGTAACCGCCGCTTTGTTCTTGCGAAGACGAAGCCATGCATCCTGCCAGAGTGAACGGCCTTGGATAGAGCCGAGTTTTTCGGTTTCTACTGCTGCTGTAAAATCAGTCATAGCGTACCCTCGGATCAAGCCATGCATAAAGAAGATCGACGATCAGGTTGAACACCACAACAAAAATCGAGATGACGACAACCGTGCCCATGACGAGGGTATAATCGCGGCTCAGAGCGCCCTGTACAAAATAACGTCCAATGCCGGGAATGCCGAAAATGGTTTCGACCACAACAGAGCCGGTGAGCAAACCGGCAGCCGTCGGCCCAAGATAAGATACGGCGGGCAACATGGCCGCACGCAAAGCATGGACACCAACCACCACACGTGCCGGAAGGCCATAAGCACGTGCTGTACGGACGTGATTGGCGCGCAACGCCTCAATGGTTGCACCGCGTACAAGACGAGCAATAACGCCAACCTGCGGCAGCGCCAATGTCAGAACCGGCAATATCCAATAGAGGACATTGGCCGACGACCAGCCACCAGCCGGAACCCATCCAAGAATAACGCCAAAAAGCAGGCTTAGAAGAGGGGCAACGACGAAATTAGGCGTTGTAATACCGAAAGTGGCTAATGCCACAACGAAATAGTCAATGCTTGAGTTCTGTCTCAGTGCTGCCATCGTGCCCAGAAAGGTGCCAAGAATGGCAGCCAGAATGAGACCGAGCGAACCAAGCATGACCGATACTGGAAGACCAGACGCAAACAGGTCATTCACGGTAAAGTCACGTCGCGTGAAGCTCGGGCCCAAATCCCCCTGCACAAGATTGCCAAGATAAATAAGGTACTGCTGCCAGAGCGGCGCATCCATATTATAGGCTTTTTTGAGGTTTTCGAGGATCAAGGGATCAATCGGGCGTTCAAGATCGAACGGGCCGCCCGGCGCAAGCCGGATAAGAAAGAAAGTCAGTGTGACGATGATAAAGATAGTTGGTATTGCACTACCCAATCGTCGGAGCGTGTAGCCCAGCATTTTTATTTTCCCTTCTTTGCCGAGCCACGCGTGCAGCCCGGCAAATCCCATTAAGGGCGTTGTTTTTATTTAGCCTTTTATCGATAGCCAGCGTGTGGCATGCGAATTGATCAGGTTGTTGTCGTAGCCTTTGACTTTGTCGGCAACCAACGCCGTAGATGAATAATAAAGCAGAGGAATAGAAGCCCCTTGCTGAAGCAAAATATTCTCCGCATCGGCAAGGATTTTGGCTCGCTCGCCTAAATCTGTTGTGATCGCCGATTTCTTCATGAGCGCGTCATAGTCCTTGTTCGACCATTGCGCATAATTGAAGAAACTGTCGGTCGTGAAGAGTGAGAGGAACGAGTTTGGATCGTTGTAGTCACCAATCCAGCCATCACGCGCGATATCGAACATGCCTTTCTGCTCAAGATAATTAAAATAAGTCGTACTATCGGCCTCATCGAGCGTAGCGCTGATGCCGATATCCTTGAGCATGTCGGCAATGGCCGCCATGGTGTTCTTATGGTTTTCCGATGTGCTATATTTTAGCACTACCGATAGGCTTCCCGGCGTGACACCCGCTTCTTCAAGCAGTTTTTTTGCCTCGTCTTCCCGATCAAGGATGTCCGTTTTCGCGTAACTGAGTTGCGGCCCATTTTTGACGTAATTGTTGATGCCAGGAGGCACCATTGATTGAGCTGGCAGCATTGTTCCGCGCCACACTTCCTGTGCCAGAAAATCGCGATCAATCGTCATGCCAATAGCTTGCCTGACGCGCGGATCGCGCAACTTGCTGGAAGGCTCACCTTTGATGTCGATATAATAGATGCCAAGCAAGGGGGCGTGACGGAAAGCGGTACCAAAATTGGCTTTCACATAATCCATTTGCTCGGCGGCAACATCAGAGCAGATATCGACTTCTTTTGCCTCGAAACGACGCATGCAACTGGAGCGATCCTGAAACGGCATCCAGTTTACCTGATCGATCTGAACATGGTCGGCGTCCCAATAATAGGGATTTTTCTTCATAACGATCTTGTCGTTTGGATTGAAGCTGACAAGCTGATAAGCGCCATTGCTGATCATATGGCCCGGCTGGCTAAACTTTGCTCCAAATTCCTTTACGGCTTTTGGATTGACCGGCAACGCGGTGTTATGCGTCAGCAATTGAATAAAATACGGAGTAGGGGCGTTCAGCGTGATCTGGAGCGTTTTGTCATCTAGCGCTTTCACGCCGAGCTGATCGACATCGGCATGACCGGTAGCAACTTGCTCGGCGTTCTTGATTGAATAAAAGATGCTGGCATAGCCTGCAGCCGTTTTGGGGTCCATCAGACGGCGAAAAGAAAACTCGAAATCACCTGCCGTTACGGGATCGCCGTTTGACCATTTGGCATTTTCACGCATATGAAACGTGTAGGTGAGGCCATCGGGCGAAATTTCCCATGATGTTGCGGCACCGGGTATTGCTCTGCCATTGCTGTCCTGCGCGACCAAACCCTCATAAAGATCTATTAAAACACGATTTTCCTGAACTGTTGTTATGAGTTGCTGATCCAAAGTCGAAGGATCCATATCATTGCCACGGTTAAGCACAATTGCAGCAGACGCGGCGCTGCCGAGCGAAATCAGGCAAACGCCTGCCAATAAAATTCCGCGAACCATCGAAAACTCCCATAAAGCTTTAAAAATATCTGCCCCATGAAAAGAGGGGCCCTCCGACCCTCCCAGGTCGAAAGAAAAAGAAGGCCGCGCCCGAAGGCGCAGCCCAAACTGAAAATTTATTGTTTGAACGAGAGCCAGCGGGTCTTGTGGCTGTCCATAAGATTATCGTTCCAGCCGTCGAGCTTGTCAGAAACGAGCGCGCGGGAAGAATAATAAAGGATTGGAATATTGCTCATATCGTCGAGCTTGAGCTGCTCGGCCTCAGCCAGCACCTTTGCGCGTGCATCAAGGTCAAGAATCTTGGCCGCTTCAGCCATCTTCGCATCATATTCCGGGTTTTTCACCTTGGAATAATTGAAGCTGACATCGCTCTGAGCAATATAGAGGAAATTCTGCGGGTCGTTATAGTCACCGATCCAGCCGGCACGGGCAATATCGAACGGGCCATCTTCACGCAGGAAGTTGAAGTAGGTTGCGCCTTCTGTTTCGTTCAACGATGCCTTGATGCCGATATTGCTGAGCTGGTCAGCAATTGCTGCCATCGTATTTTTATTGTTTTCCGACGTGTTGTAGAGCAATTCAATCGAAAGCGTATTCGGCTCAACGCCTGCTTCTTTCAAAAGCTCTTTTGCCTTGTCTTCACGATCCAGCATGTCGTCGGAATAGTCGAGCTTCGGCGCATCCTTGACGTAATGGTTGATACCCGGAGGAACCAGCGAATAGCCCGGAAGCATAGTGCCCTGCCAAACCTGATCAGCAATGAAGTCACGATCAATTGCCATGGAAATAGCCTGACGAACGCGTGGGTCTTTCAGCTTGCTGTCGGCGGTCTTGCCTTTGACAGGCAGATAATAAACGCCGAGATAAGGTGCCATACGGAATTCGCTGGCGAGGTTCTTCTTCACATAATCCATTTGTTCGGCTGGAACGTCCGAGCAGACCTGAACTTCCTTGGCCTCAAAACGGCGCATGCAGCTGGCGCGATCTTCGAACGGAATCCAGTTGATGGTGTCGATCTTGACCTGATCCGCTTCGTAGTAATTCGGGTTCTTCTTCATGACGATCTTGTCATTCGGCGTGAAGCTGATCAGCTGATAAGCGCCATTTGTCACCATCTTGCCCGGTGTCGTAAACTTGTCGCCATTCTCTTCAACGCTCTTCTTATGGAGTGGAAAGCTCGTTTGATGCGTCAGAAGCTCAAGGAAATATGGAGCAGGGGAGTTCAGTGTCACCTTCAGCGTGTGATCATCAACCGCTTCAACACCAAGTTCATCGCCGGGCTTTTTGCCGCTGGCAACATCTTCAGCATTTTTAATCACGAACAACATGCTGGCATAGCCGGCAGCAGTCTTAGGGTCCATCAGCCGGTGAAAAGCAAAGCTGAAGTCTTCAGCCGTCACTGGATCGCCATTTGACCATTTTGCATCGTCGCGCAGATGGAAGGTGTAAACCAGACCATCATCGGAAATATCCCATGATTTCGCAACTCCCGGAACAGCCTCCCCATTGGCATTCTGGATCGTCAATCCGTCATAAAGGTCACGCAGGACATTACTTTCAGAAACCGAGGACGTGCGATGATGATCAAGCGTTGCCGGATCGGTGTCATTGCCACGGTTCAGAACAACTTCAGCGGAAGCTGCACCCATAAGCACGGCGAGGCATACGCCTGTCAGTAAGGTTTTGCGGAACACGAAGAACTCCTCCTGAGTAATATTCGAAATGCCATGCATCTTATGGATAAGATTTTCTCTTGCAAGAGAAGTTATCAACTTGCTGAATAATCAACTTTATTCCCAGCTTAAATGCTAATTTAGATCGCAAAAAACCAGTACGCTGGTGTTTAATTTAGCAAGCGAAACGTAGCATTTCATATCTGATGATAAAAAGAAAACCCCACATATTTGGTGTTTTTGGGCAACGCGCGACCACCACGGCTTACTCAAGAGGAAAATAATTCGCCTAAGTTTTGATCATTGCCATCACGCTGTGGAAAACTAACCTGTGATGCGATGTCCGGGCGAGATTTGGGGCGCTGGCAAACAGCGCTTCATATATCGGGCGCAGTCGGCACGGATGTTTCGTGCTCTTGTGGCAAATTAAATCTCACTTTATGACACTGCTATTAGTTCCATAACCTATCTTATGCAATTCAATCTTATAACGGGGGTACATTCTATTTTAAACTGCAACATGCCAATGAATTCATGTGGTTAGCCATGGAGGAAATTGGATGTCAAATTGCTATTCACAGATCAACTTGCATGAACGCCGCCG